>DASWNX010000026.1 GCA_036399055.1 Jatrophihabitans sp. | reverse complement strand
CCTGGGCAGGGACGCTTTCGAGGTGCTGGTGGTCGATGACGGCTCCAGCGACGGGACGGCTGAGCTGGCGCGGGGGTATCGGGATCGCCTGGATGTGCGGTATTTCTTCCAGCCTGATGAGGGTTGGCGGGTGGCGCAGGCTCGCAATGTCGGGATCGCCCACGCCGTCGGCGAGGTGTGCGTCTTCGTGGACTCGGGGGTGGTGCTTGGTTCGGGCTGCCTGCGGGCGCATCTGGACAGCCACCGGCAAGCCGACGGCCCGGTCGCGGTCCTCGGCTACGTCTACGGCTGGGGGCGGGAGGGCTCTGAGGCGCAGGAGATGGTCCGAACCCTGGACTTCTCCGATCCTGACGCCAGCATCGAGCTGATGCGCCGCACCGGGCGATGGCTCGACGTCCGCGAGCCCTTCTACGCCAGGCACGGCGATGACCTGGTCCGGTTGCCCGCGCCCTGGATCGTCTACTGGACCTGCAACGTCTCAGCGCCGACGGACCGGCTGAGGTCGGTCGGAGGGTTCGACGAGCAGATCCGCAGCTGGGGCGGGGAGGACATCGACCTCGGGTACCGGCTGCACTGCGACGGCGTGCGGTTCACCCTCAACCGCTCGGCCAGTTCGATCCACTACCCGCATGGCTCGGACCTGGCCGCCAGCATGGTCCAGGCGCGCGCTGTGCACCGCTACCTCGCGCAGAAGCACGGCACGCCGATCACCAAACTGCTGCCGTCGCTGGGCGGCGCTCTGAACTTCCTCACCTTCAACGAGGTCATCACAGCGCGCGGCCTGCCCGGTTGCGCGGAGTACCTGTGCCAGCAGGCAGCCGCCTCGGACCCGGCGCAGCCGGCGCCGGCCGCCCAGGGACCGGGGCAGTGAGACCGCGGGCGGGTATTCGCGCAGTCACCTGACAGACAGCGTCCGGTCGATATGCTGGCGGTTGCCAGCGTCACCGCTACCCGCGACCATCCGGCCCACCCGCGCTGCCTGGCGCCCGACCCGGACGATCCACCGAAAGGAACCGCCGGTCATGAAAGAGAGCATCCGCCAGTTTCTCCTGCAGTCGCTGAAGGAGATGAATTACAGCACCGACGACATCGACGATGACACGGTGCTGGGCCCGGCCGGCGCTGACCTGCAGTCACTTGCCCTGGCAGAGCTGGCGGTGCGGGTCGAGGACGAGTACGGCGTTCGGTTCAACGACGACGAGGCTGAGATGCTCGCAGGCATGACGGTGGGGGAGTTCTCCGAGCTGGTAGCCGACCGCGCCCAGGCCAGTTCGGCGTCCTGAGCCGAGTCGGCCTGCCGGCACAGCGTCTGCCGGCACAGTGTTTGCCGGCCCAGCGTTTGCCGGCACAGCGTTTGCCGGCCCAGCGTTTGCCGGCCCAGCGTTTGCCGGCCCAGCGGGAGATTCGCGCGAGGCAGTGACCGGCTCACACCGGCCAGAAGGGAACATCGTGGCCAGAAGCATGGCGGTCACCGGAATCGGGCTGGTCAGCCCGGTGGGGACCTCGGCCGCCGAGGTGTTCGACGCGACGTGTGAGGGCCGCTCCGGCGCCGTCCGGCCGCCGGCGGACCACCCGCTGCACGGCCTGCTCGACGTCGCCGCCTTCAGCCCCGCGATCGAGGCGACCAGCGTGCTGCCGGCGACCGAGGCCCGTTTCGTCGACCGCTCGATCGTGATGGCGTTGCGGGCGGCCGAAGCCGCGCTGGCCGACGCCGGCATCGAGGTCGGCCGTGATGTCGCCCCCGACCGGATCGCCGTCGTCGTCTCCGGCGTGGGCGGCCTGGCGCTGCTGGAGGAACAGGTCATCCAGTACGCCAGCAAGGGCAGGTTGGGCGTCAGCCCCTACCTGATGCCCGGCGTGCTGCCCAACATGGGCGCTGCCCGAATCGCCATCAAGTTCGGCATCCAGGGCTTCACCTCCTCGGTCGGCACGGCGTGCGCGGCCGGCGCCCAGTCAGTCGGGGAGGCCATGCGCATCCTGCGTGCCGACGAAGCCGACATCGTGCTGTGCGGTTGCAGCGAGGCGCCGCTGTTCCCGACGTTCGCCGCCGCGTTCGGCAACGCCCGGGCGCTGGCTCACGGCTGGGCCGATCCGGTGGACGCCAGCCGCCCCTTCGACCGGCGGCGCAACGGCCTGGTGCTCGGCGAGGGCGCCGGCGTGCTGGTGCTCGAGCGCCCTGAGCACGCCCGGGCGCGCGGCGCCGATCGGTACGCCGACGTGCTGGGCTGGGCCGCCACGAACGACGCATACCACCCCACAACCCCTCGCCCGGACGGCTCGGCCGCGGCGCAGTGCATGAGCAAGGCGCTGCGCGACGCCGGCCTGGCACCCGGCGACATCGGTTACCTCAACGCCCATGGCACCAGCACGAAGGCCGGTGACGCCGCCGAGTTGCGGGCGATCCGCGCGGTCTACGGCGACAGCACGCCGCCGGTGAGCTCGACCAAGGGCGTGACCGGGCACATGCTCGGCGCCTCCGGGGTGATCGAGGCCGCGATCAGCGTCCTGGCGCTGCAGCGCGGGCTGCTGCCGCCGACCCACAACCTGGAAGACCCCGATTCCGACGGCGATATCGACCACATCCGCAAGGCCCCGCGACCGGCCGGCGCGCAGGCGGTGCTGACCAACTCCTTCGGCTTCGGAGGTCACAACGTCAGCCTGGTGCTGGCCGACCCCGGCACGAAGGCAACGCCCTGATGGCCGACTCGGCCGAGCTCTACCGGACGGTGCGGCTGATCCGCCGGTTCGAGGAGCGCGCGATCGAGATGGTGCGCAGCGGCATGATCCCCGGCGGCATCCATCCCTACATCGGCCAGGAGGCGATCGCCGCGGGCGTCTGCGGCGCGCTGCGGGCCGACGACGTCATCACCAGCACCCACCGCGGGCACGGCCACGTGCTGGCCAAGGGCGCCGATCCGATCCGGATGCTGGCTGAGCTGGCCGGCCGCGAGACCGGGCTCAACCGCGGACGCGGCGGCTCGATGCACGCCGCCGACGTGACTGTCGGTATTTATGGGGCAAACGCCATCGTGGGCGCGGCCGCCGCGATCGCGACCGGCGCGGCCTGGTGGCAGCGCCGCGCCGGCAGCGACCGGGTCGCCGTCACGTTCTTCGGCGATGGCGCGGTCAACCAGGGGGTGCTGCTCGAAGCGCTGAACCTGGCCTCGCTGTGGCACGCGCCGGTCCTGTTCATCTGCGAGAACAACGGCTTCGCGACCTCGACGCGGGTGAGCCAGTCGACTGCCGGGTCGATCACCGGTCGTGCCGAGGCGTTCGGCATCCCGGCCCAGACGGTCGACGGGATGGACCCGGAGCTGGTGCTGGCCGTCGCGTCGGCCGCCGTCAGCCGGGCCCGGGCCGGAGACGGCCCGACGTTCCTGGAATGCCTGACCTACCGCTTCGACGCCCATCACACCTGGGAGCACATCGCCCGCCCGCGTTACCGGACGGCCGAGGAGGTCGCCGCCGGGGTGATCCGCGATCCATTGGAAATCCAGGGCGCGCGGGTGCCCGAGCAGGTCCGGGCCGAGATCGACGCCGAGATCGAGGCGCTGCTGGACGAGGCCCAGCGGTTCACAGCCGCCAGTCCCGAGCCTGATCCGGCCGGAGCGCTGGACTACCTCTACGCCGATGGCATGCGCGGCCGGGCGGGGGTCAGCTGATGCCGGACATGTCCTTTCTGCGTGGGCTGAACCGGGCGCTGGGTGCGGAGATGGAACGCGATCCGTCGGTGTGCGTGTTCGGCGAGGACATCGGCGTGGCGGTCAGCAATGTCACCGTCGGGTTGCTCAAGCGCTTCGGCCCCGAACGGGTCATCGACATGCCGATCTCGGAACAGGCCTTCACCAGCGTGGCGACCGGCGCGGCGATGGCCGGGGCGCGACCGGTGATCGAGTTCCAGATACCGTCCCTGCTCTATCTGGTCTTCGAGCAGATCGCCAACCAGGCTCACAAGTTCTCGCTGATGACCGGTGGTCAGCTCAAGGTCCCGGTCACCTACCTGCTGCCGAGTTCGGGCTCGCGCACCGGCTGGGCCGGGCAGCATTCAGACCACCCCTACAGCCTGTTCGCCCACGTCGGCGTCAAGACGGTGGTGCCGGCGACCCCGACGGACGCCTACGGGCTGCTGCTCACCGCCATCCGCGACGACGACCCGGTGATCGTCTTCGCGCCGGCCGGAGCGGTGGGCCAGCGAGAGGACGTCGACTTCGACGCGCTGGGGCCGGTGCCGCTGGGTGTCGGCCGGCTGCACCGGCACGGCTCCGACGTGACGGTGGTCGCGGTCGGACACCTCGTGCACGATGCGATCGCGGTCGCTGACGAGCTCGCTGACGTCATCTCGGTGGAAGTCTTCGACCCCCGCACCCTGTACCCGTTCGACTGGGCGGGCCTGGCCGCCTCACTGGAGCGCACCGGGCGGCTGGTGGTGATCGATGACTCCAACCGGACCTGTGGCATCGGGGGCGAGATTCTGGCGACCGCGGCTGAGGAGATGCGGTTGATCGCCGCGCCCAAGCGGATCACCCGGCCCGACGGCGCGGTGCTGCCCTTCGCCCGCGGCCTGGACCTGGCGGTGCAACCCAGCCGTGCGCAACTGCGGGCCGCGGTCGAGGCCGTGGTCAAGAGCTGAGGGCGGCTGTGCTCGATAGCCTCCCGACAGCCGGAACACCCACCAGTCGGCGACCGTGACCCGCGGCCCGGAGATTGACGAGATGCCAGTGTCTTGTTCTGATACGTCCATGTTCGTGCAGCCGGTCCAGAGCCGCGTCGCGGTTCCGTTCTCCGCGACGGTGTCGGGCGCCGCGCCGCTGACCTGGGGGCAGAAGGCGATCCTGCAGGACATGCGGGAGAACGTCTTCACCCTCAACGCCAGCGGCGCGCACGCGCTGGGAGACGGCGCCACCGTCGAAAGCGTGGCGGCGCAGCTGGGCCAGCTCATCAGCCGGCACCCGGCGCTGCGCGTCCGGCTGGCGACAGACCCGCAGGGCGAGGTCTGCCAAGAGGTGGCCGGCTCCGGCGAGGCCGCCGTCGAGGTGATGGACTTCGCCGACGACGACGAGCCTGCCGAGGTCGCCAAGTACACCGATCAGCTTTGGTACGACTGGTTGATGACGCGCTTTGACCACTACCGCGACTGGCCGGTCCGGATGGGGGTCATCAGGCATCGAGGCGTGGCGCTGTACCGGGTGGTGGCGTTCAACCACCTGGTCGTCGACGGCACCGCGATCAAGTTCCTGATGTCCGAGCTCAGGATGGACGGCTCGGCCGAGCTCACCCGCGACGGCGCCTTGCAGATCATGGAGCTGGCCGAGCGGGAGCAGACGCCGCAGGCGCGCAAGGTCAGCGATCGTGCCATGCGCTACTGGGAAACGCATCTGCGCGACATCCCGTCACTGACCTTCGGCGAGCCGACTCATCCAGAGGGCAGGCTGGGCAAGCGCTTCTGGCATGCCCGGTTCGGCTCGCCGGCCGCCTATCTGGCGGTGCTGGCGATCGCCCAGCGCTCCGGAATGGACACCTCCCGGGTGCTGTTCGGCATCATCGCCACCGCGATCGGGCGGGCCACCGGCCTCGGCACTGTGACCGCCAAGGTCATCTCGAGCAACCGATTCCGGCCTGGCCTGGGTGAGGTCATCGCCCCGCTCAGCCAGAACTCCCTGGTCACCGTCGACCTCACCGACGCCACGGTGGACGAGGTGATCGCGCGCGGCCGGCGGGCGCTGCTCACCGGCGGCATGCACGCCTACTACGACCCCGACCAGCTCAACGAGCTGATGGCGCGCCTGGACTCCGAGCGCGGCTATCAGGCGCAGGTGAGCTGCCGGATCAACGACCGGCGGATGACCACCCGGAGCGCGACGGATGACCAGGCGCGCGCCGCCCAGGTCACCCCGGAGCAGATCCAGGCCAAGCTGCCGGAGAGGTTCATCTCCTGGGACGGGACGTTGGACCACCTGCACGAGCAGGCGTTCATCACCGTGGAGGACATCCCGGACACCGTCTTCCTGCAGCTGATCTTCGACATGGCCTGTTTCACCGAGGCCCAGATCGAGACGTTCATGCGCAGCGTGGAGGAGGTGGCGGTGGCGGCGGCGTTCGACCCGACGGCGCCGGCCGGCGTCTCCAGCGCCGCCGCCCTCGAAGGCGATGACCACGCTGTTGACGGTGACCTCGCGGCGCCGCAGGCTTACTCCGATTCCGTGACCGACGATCTCGACCTAGGCCTTGAAGTGGGTAAATCCTGATGACCGTCGCTTCAGAGCTGCGGCACTACCCGTTTGAACCCTTCACCGGCGACATCTCTGACGAGCTGATCGACATGCTGGAGACCAACCCGATCAGCAGGGTGATCCTGCCCGACGGCCGGGAGGCCTGGCTGGTGTTGGACTACGCCAGCTGCTGCACCGCCCTGTCCGATCCTCGGTTCTCCCGGATCCCGCTGGGCGCCACCGGGCTGCCCGACACCAGCGGCCCGCGCGACCTGAACATGGACGGCCCGCCGCACGCCAGCCTGCGACGGGTCGCCAGCCGGCCGTTCACCGCGCGGCGGATGGACTCCTACCGGCCGAGGGTGCAGCGGATCGTCGACGAGCTCGTGGACGCGATGATCGCCGGCGGTCAGCCGGCGGACCTGGTGAGCTCGCTGGTGGCCCCGCTGCCGCTGCTGGTCGTGTGCGAGGTGCTGGGCGTTCCCGCCGAGGACCGGCGGCGGTTCTACGGCTGGCTCGCGGGCCTGAACTCGGTGATGGCCTACGGCTCGACCGATGCCCAGAATGCCCAGCAGGAGCTACGGGTCTATCTCGGCGAGCAGCTGGTGGTCAAGCGGAAGACCCCGGGCGATGACCTGCTGTCGGCGTGGTCGGCAGACCAGAGCACGCATCAGCTGACTGACACCGAGCTGATCGAGCTGGCCATGGGAGTGCTGGTCGGCGGCATCGAGATCAACTCCAGCGCCACCGGCCTGCGCGCGCTGTTCCAGCATCCGGAGCAGCTGGCCAAGCTGCTGGCCGACCCGAGCAAGGCGGCGGCGACCGCTGATGAGGTGCTGCGTTACACCACGGTCAGCAACCTGTTCCGGGTGCAGGTGGTGGCCGAGGACGTGGAGCTGGGTGGCGTGGCCCTGCGCGCCGGTGACTGCCTGATGGCGTTGCCGTGGCTGGGAAACCGCGATCCCAAGTTCTTTCCCGACCCGAATGTCTTCGACATCGACCGGGTGCAGCCCGTGCCCCATCTGACGTTCGGGTTCGGCCCGCACTTCTGCCTGGGCAGCGCGCTGGGCAAGATGCAGGTCGAGCTGGCGATCGGCACGGTGCTGCGGCGGCTGCCGACGCTCGCGCCGGCGATACCGCTGGAGGAGTTGCCCTGGCGCCATGACCGGGTCAACTGCGGCATCGCCGAGTTCCCGGTGGTTTGGTAGGTAGTCGAAGGGGCGGAGCTATCGCTCCAACCTCACAGAGCGCTACCGTTCGCACCTCACGTAGCCAAGAGCCCTAACGCGGCAGGCAGTCCTAATGCGGCACACTGTCCTAAATGCGGCACCCTACTCGTGGCGCAAACCGGCGCGCGCTGCATCAAGATTTTGGAAGGAGGAGCTTCTCACTATGGGCCGAAACATTTCTTGGAATGAGGCGGTCCAACGGGTGCTCCGGGAGCGTGGCGAGCCGATGCGTTACGAAGAGATCGCGCAGGAGATCCTCGATCAGGGCCTTCGGGCGCCCACGCCCACTCCCGCTGCGACAGTCTCGGCCACGCTGTCCTTCTCCCTGCAAAGGGAGGGCGCGAATTCTCCGTTCATCCGGATAGATCGGGGCCTCTATGCGCTTCGTGAACTCGCGGTCAATTCGATCAAGGCATCCAACGCCACTGTTTCCGCTACCCGCTCTGCGGTGGTCGTAGCGCCTGAAGTCACGGACGACGCTGCAGCCGATGCGCAAAGTATGGGGTTGATCAACGCCTTCGGCATGTTCTGGCGACGAGACGAGGTTCACTGGAACCGCACAGCCACACGGCTGCTGGGCGTACAGCAAACCGGAGGAGTTCCGGTCGACTTCTCAGGTCAGGCTGGGGTGTATCTGCTTTATGACGGTAGCCGTGTCGTCTACGTAGGCCGGGTGACCGGCGCACGGCTCGGGGTGCGGATGTGGGAGCACACGCGCGATCGACTGACCGGCCGGTGGGACCGGTTCTCCTGGTTCGGGGTTCGCGCTGTAGCCGAAGACGGTGCGCTGGGTCCGCTGCCGGGCGCTGGCATCGCTGTGGACAGCCTCATAAGCACAATGGAGGCTTTGCTTATCGAAGGGTTGGAGCCCCCGCAGAACCGGCGACAAGGTGAAGGATTCAATGCGCTGGAGTTCCTCCAAGAGGTAGATCCTGAGATCACCCGTCAACGGAACCTCGATCTGCTGAGTCTGATGCAGGACAGACTGCGTTCTTGATCGCTGCGATGGGTCACCGTGCGAGGTCGGCATGGATGCTGCCGCGCCAAGCGAGGTGAGCCGGCTAGTAGTTGTCGACCGCGTTGACCCGGTCGGGCCAGTAACGCTGACCGGGCGCGGCGACGTAGTGCTCCCACCTGGGCTGGTCGCCGGTCGGGTGGTCGCCCAGCACGGTGACTCGCTGGCCGCGGCGGACGTCGCGGTAGTCGTTGACGGCGTAGTGCTGGGTGACGCGGTTGTCCCAGATCGCGATGTCACCGGCATGCCAGCGGTAGCGGCAGGTGAACTGCGGGCCCTCGGAGAACCGGAACAGGTACTCCAGGATCGCGTCGCTCTCGTTGCGTGACAGCTGCGGGATGTGCGAGGTGAACAGCCTGTTGACATAAAGGGATCGGCGGCCGGTCTCCGGGTGCACCCGGACCACGGGGTGCTCGGCGCGGCTGGTGAACTCGTTGCCGATCCGGATCACATGGATCGCGGTCAGCCCGTCCAGAAAGTCGCGCAGCGGGGTGGAGAGCTCCTCGTACACCAGGCACTGGTTGGTGAACATGGTGTCGCCGCCGGTCTCGGGAACCTGCAGCAGCCGCAGGATCGACACCTGGGGCGGGCTCTGGTGAAAGGTCATGTCGGTGTGCCAGACGTCGACCTTGCCGCCGTCCTCGGAGTCGATGATGACGATCTCCGGGTGGCCTTCCAGCCGGGGCAGGTAGGGGTGCAGCTCGACCTCGCCGAAGCGCCGGCCGAGCGCGATGTGCGCCTCGGGCGCCAGCTCGGTCTGACCGGTGATGAACACGACCTGGTGCGCGAGCAGCAACTGGTGGATGCGGTCGAAAGCCTCGTCGGTCAACGTGTTGACGTCGATGCCGGAGATCTCGGCCCCCAGCGCGCCTGCCACCAGCCGGACTTCAGGCTCGATCGAAGTGGTCACCGTTGCTTCCTTCCCCGCATGTGCGCGCACTGGCATCGGTGCGCCTGCGCATCCTCTCAGGTCGCGAAGCCCTCCACCAGCCGCCTTGACTCGGTCGTGCGCGCCTTGACAGAATCCGCCGGTGCCGGCGACCGCCGTGCGGGCCTTGGGTTTTAGAGGAAAGGCGTTGTCGAGTATGGCGGTCGACAGCTCAGCCAGTGATGACGCGAGTTCTCGACTCGACCGATTAGTCGACCTTGCGACACCGTTCGCGGTGCGCACCGCGGTCACCTTGGGAGTGCCGGATCAGATCGCGGCAGGCGTGCGACACCTGGATGACCTGGCCAAGGCGTGCGAAGCCGACCGGGGCGCGCTCGCCCGGCTGCTGCGCTACCTGGTCCACAAAGGCGTCTTCACCGAGACCTCGCCAGAGGTGTTCGCGCTGACCGACGTCGGCGAGCTGCTGTGCGACCGCAGCGGCGGCGGTCGCGGGGCCTACCTGGATCTGAACAGCAACGGCGCCCGGACCGAGCTGGCCTTCATCGGCCTGCCGCACGCCATCCGCACCGGCGAACCCAGCTACGCCACGGTGCACGGCCGAGACCTCTGGGCCGACCTGGACGCCAACCCGGAGATGCGGGCTTATTTCGACGAGCTGATGCTCAGCCAGCAGCGGCTCACCGCGCCGCAGGTGGCCGCGCTCTACCCCTGGAACGAGGTCGGCCACGTCACCGATGTGGGCGGCGGCTCCGGAGGGTTGCTGGCCGAGCTGCTGCTCGCCCATCCCCACCTGCGCGGCACGCTGGTGGACCGGCCTGAGCCGGTGGCCACCGCGGCGCGACGGTTCGCCGAGTGCGGCGTCGCGGACCGGGCCGAAGGGGTGCCTGGTGACTTCTTCAACCCGCTGCCGGCCGGCGCGGACGTCTACGTGGTGTCCCGGGCGCTGACCGACTGGAGCGATAAGCACGCGAGGACGATCCTGCGCCGGTGCGCCGAGGCGGCCGGCGCACAAGGCCGGGTGCTCGTGGTCGAAGTGCTGCCCACCGAGCCCTACGTCGCGCACCTGTCCTCCTACGACCTGGTCATGCTGGTCTCGGTCGGCGGCCGCGAGCGCGGGGTGGACGATCACGTCGCGCTGGCGGCCGACGCCGGCCTGGCGCTGCGCCGCACCTACTCCGGAGCCGCCGGCCTCACGCTGCTGGAGTTCATCGCCGGCTGAGGCTCAGCCGAGTTCGAGCGCGATCATGCACAGGTAGCGCAGGTCAGGGTCGTAGTCGGCGGCCACCAGCAGGCTCGGACGCCCGGCCGCCTGTCCGCCAGAGGCGTCCAGTTGGTCAGGAGCGTCCACTCGGTCGGGTGCGTCCAGTGCGCCGAGAGCGTCGAGTTCGTCCACTAGCTGCCACCAGATTCCGGTCGAGGGCTGGTCGCCAGGCCCGACCCGCACCTGCTCGCCCAGCTGCCGCGGCCAGGCTGCGGCCAGCGCGGGGCTCAGCACCAGGCGCACCTCGCGGTGGCCGGCCGTCAGCTCGGCGAGGTCGGCCTCGGCCTGCCCGGCGACCGCGGCCGGCGCCAGGTCGGGTCGCTGGGTGAGTCCCACCAGCCGCGCCGGGCCCGCCCGTCGCCCGGCTGACTCGTTACCGGCAGAACCGTCCTCGGCTGACCTGTCGGCCACGGGGCCGTTCTCAAGCAGCAGCGCGACTCCGCGGTGCTGCGCGGGCAGGGCCGTGCTGACGTCGTAGGGCAGTGCCGCCTGCTCCACGACGATCACCAGCGACCGGGAGCGCTCGGTCGAGGCCGGATAGTCCCGGGCGATGCGCAGACCGCTGTAGGCCGCCACCGAGCCCTGGTCGCAGATCGCGAACGACATCGGGTTGCCCGGGCAGACATGGCTGAGATAGGTCGCGGTGGCCCGGCCCGGCTGCATGTCGTGGATCGAGAAGGCCAGCACCAGCAGGTCGACCGGCTGGTCCGCCGAGGTCACCGCGCCGATCAGCGTCTGGGCCATCTCGCCGTAGGAGTGGCCCTGCGACGGCGACATCGTCAGCGGTGGCGCCGCTGAATCCTCGGTCAACGTGGAGGTGTGCGGCAAGTGCGGCGGAAAACCTCGAACGAGGTCAGACAGGTAGACGTCCACCGCCGCGCGGTTGCCCGGATCGGAGAGGAACTCCGCCGACCCGGCGAACGTCCGGCGCTCGGCCCGGACCAGCCGCAGGCCGGCGCGCGGCAGCCCTGGCGCCGGCGTGCCCGAAACGGGCATCGTGCCTAACCCGGGCGGTGGTTGCCCGCGACGAACGTCGCCAGGTCACCCACGGTGTGGATCTGATCCTGGTCCATCTGCTCGACGTCGATCTGGATGTCGAACTGCTCTTCCAGCCGCAGCAGCAGTTCTAATCCGAGCAGCGAGCTGACCATGAGCTCGTCCATCAGGCGCATGTCCTCGGTCACCGGCTCGTCGCGTTCGAGCAGCAGCACCAGCAGCTCAGCGAGCGCCTGGGCCACCTGCTGCTGGAATCCGGCGTCCACGCTGGTCTCGGGTAATGCCATCTCAGTCTCTCCTAAGGATCAGTGCCCGAACTGTAGTCAGTGTTCGAACACCATGGCGGCGAATGTGGCGCCATGGCCGGCGCCGACGCTGGCCACCAGGTAGCGGTCGCCGGGATGCAGCAGCCCTCGCTGGCAGGCGGTCTGGTAGTTGAGGAACGCGTCCGCGCAGAATACGTGCCCGTTGCTGACGATGTTGTCCAACAGCACTTGTTCCACCGGAAAGCGCAGCAGCCGGCACATCCGCTGCCAGGTCACCAGATTGACGTTGTGCGGCAGGATGAGCCGGATGTCGGCGAGGGTCAGGCCGGCCTGGTCCAACGCCTGCTGGATCACACCCGCCAGCAGCGGCCGGTACTGCTGCTGGAACTCCTCGGCGGACACGCCGCCCGCGGTGTCGAATTCGCCGCGCTGGGAGCAGGCGTAGGCCAGCAGCCGGTTCCGGGCGCCGGTGGCGCTGACCAGGCAGGCCGAGGCGCCTTCGCTGAACAGCGACATCCCCGGTAGCAGCTGCGCGTCGCGGGTGAACGCCTTCTCACCGGTCAGCACCAGCGCCAGCGGCTCGGCGCCGGGCGCCGGGTCCGGTCCCGCCGCGGCGTCGGCGGCCAGCAGCCGGCCGGCCAGGTCGATGGCCAGCAGCGAGCTGGCACAGGACTGCTGGGTGACCGCGAAGGCCAGCGCGTGTTCCAGGCCGAGCTCCCGGCAGACGTCGGCCAGCGGGTTGTGCGGATAGGGCGCCACCGTCGAGAACGCCCGGGCCCACAGCACGTAACGGACCCGATGCTGCTGTCCGCGCAACGGGATCAGCGCGGCGGCGGCCAGCAACAGGTCGGTCAACGAGGCGTCCGGGTCCTGGCAGACCTCGCCCAGGCCGTGGAAGCGCCGGAACAGCTTGACCTCCATCTCGGTCAGCCCGAGCGGCTCGGCCAGGTCCTCGACGGTGAGCCGGGCGGCCGGCTGGTAGGCCGCGACGGCATCCAGGGCGGTCATCGTGGCAGGATACCGGCGTGGCCCGCTTTCTCATCGTGGTGCTTCCGCTGACCGGCCACCTCAACGCCGCGCTGGCCCTGGGCCAGGCCCTGGTGGAAGGCGGCCACGACATCGCCTGGTGCGGGCCCGAGAGCGATCTGCGCCCGCTGGTCGGTCCGCGGGCGGAGATCTACCCGACCGGCAAGCGCTATTACCGCCAGCACGACGGCACCGGCGCCGAGGCCGCCCGGGGGCTCTGGACCGGCTACCTGATCCCGCTGAACCGGTTCATCCTCGAACCGGTCGACGCCGCCGTCGCCGAGTACCGGCCCGATGTCGTGGTGGTCGATCAGTACGCGGTGGCCGGCGCGCTGGCCGCGCACCGGCACGGCGTGCGGTGGGCCAGCCTGTGCACCGGGGCCATGGAGTTGACCCCGCCGAGCTGGGAGCTGCCCGGGCACCAGGACTGGGTGGCCGAGCAACTGGCCCGGGTGTGGGCTATGGCCGGGCTGCCGGTGGACGAGTCGGTGGACCTGCGGTTCTCGCCGTACCTGGTGCTCGCGCTGACCAGCCAGGCGCTCACCGGCGCCGCGCCGTTGCCGCCGCAGTGCCGGCTGGTCGGCCCGGTGCTGGGCCGGCGGGCCGATGATCCCGCTTTCGCCTGGCAGGACTGGGATCCTGAGCGCCGGCACGTGCTGGTCACCGTCGGCACCCTGTCCGAGCACCTGGCGGAGGAGTTCTACCCGCGGATGACCTCGGCGCTGCGACCGCTGATGGACCGGGTGCAACCGGTGTTCGCCGCGCCGGCCGCCGCGGTGGCCGAACTCGCCGGGGCGCTGGTCGCCCCGCGCGTGCCGATGCTGAAGCTGCTGCCACGACTGGACGCGGTGGTCTGCCACGGCGGGATGGGCACCGTGACCGAGGCGCTGTCCTTCGGAGTGCCCCTGGTCATCACGCCGATCCGGCACGACCAGCCGGCGCTGGCACGCCAGGTGGCCGAGGCCGGCGCCGGCCTCGCGCTGTCCTTCGACTCGGCCGGCGCCGCTGAGCTCGGCGCGGCGGTGGCGGCCGTGCTCGACGAGCCGAGCTATCGAAGGGCCGCACGCGGGGTCGCCGAGTCCTTCGCCGCGGCCGGTGGCGCGGCGGCTGCGGTCGAGCACCTTGCGGCATTGGCCCGCCTGGCCTAGCTGCCGGCGTTAGGCTGGGCCGACGTCACGAATGTCCCGCGTGGTCAAGGGAAAACCTCCCGGTTCGGGCATTTCGTGCCGGCCTTTGCAGCCCGCCGACCGGAAGGCCACAGATGGACAACGCCATGATCCTGTCCGGCACGCCCGCGATCGCCCCCGGTTGCGTGGCCCTGACCTACGATGACGGGCCCGGTCCCAGATCCGCCGAACTCGCGCAGTCGCTGCGCGAGGAAGGCGTGTCGGCGACCTTCTTCGTGCTGGGCGAGAGCATCAAGCGCTACGGGCCGGTGCTGCAGGCCTACGCCGACTACGGACACACCATCGGACTGCACAGCGAGTACCACCGGCCGTTCAGCTCCGTCGCGCTGGCGGCCGACCAGCTGGGCAAGTGCCGCAAACGGGTCGAGCACCACCTGGGCCCGGACTACTTCTCTGACACCATCTGGCACCGCCCGCCGTACGGCGTCGGCGACGAGCCGGTGCCGGGCTATGCGGGCCCGGTCGGCTGGCACGCCTCCGGCCGCGACTGGGACATCACCTACCGCCGGGACGACGTCCTGCGCCCGCCGTCGAACCCGCGCCCGCACCAGACGGTCGCCGGCTGCGTCGATGAGATCTTCGTAGGCCTGCAGCGTTTCGGCGGCGGGGTGGTGCTGCTGCACGACTTCGCCCCGTTCACCGAGTTCACCGCGGGCGGGCTGGCCGAGGCCGACCTGGACCTCCAGGTCATCGACATCACCATGCTGCTCCTGCGACGGCTGCGGGACGCGGGGTTCACGTTCGTGAGCCTGTCCGACCCGGCGCCGGCGGGGCGCGGCGGCTGAATCCTGCTCCAGGCAAACCGGTCGTGCACGGCCGATCGCGAACTTTCCTCAACCCCCTGCTGGCCAGCGCGGCGGTGTTATCGTGGCCGGCGTGAAGATGCCGTCCGGCGAGGACCTTCAGTGGGCCCGGCAGCGGCGTGCCACCGCGCGAGCGGCCGGTGGCGTCCTGGACCTGGTGCTGCCGCTGCGGGTCGGCGGGAGCGGGGCGCCGCTGTTCTGCGCCCATCCGATCGTCGGGCTGAGCTGGTGCTACCGCGCGTTGCTGCCCCACATCGGTGAGCAGCACCCGGTGTACGGCCTGCAACCGCGTGGCCTGCGGCGGCCCGAGCCACTGCCGGCGAGCATGGCCGAGATGGCGCGCGACTACGCCGACCAGATCCGGATGACCCAACCCGAGGGGCCCTACCACCTGCTCGGCTGGTCCCTGGGCGGCAACATAGCCTTTGCCGTCGCCGAGGAACTCGAACGGCGCGGGCACGAGGTGGGGCTCTTGGCGATCATGGACGCCGCTCCCGAGATCGCGGAGTCGATGACCGGATCCGACGCCCACGCCTGGATGCTGTACAACTTCGTGCTCGCGGAGTTCGGTTACGACCCGAGCGTGGCCGAGGACGATCCCGATCCCGAGGCGCGGGTGCTGGAGGTGGTGCGGCGCCGGCCGGGCCTGGGCCTGGAGGAGTGGCCGCTGCCCCGCCTGCAGGCGTTGCTGCGGGTTATCCGCAACACCGTCACGGTGGCCCACGGCTACTGGCCCGAGCAGGTCCGGGGTCCGGTGCTGTTCTGCGCTGCCATGCGCCTGGGCCGGCCGCTGGAGGAGAAGCTGGCGGACTGGCAGCCCTTCGTCCGGCAGCCGATCGAGGTGACCGAGGTGGACTGCGCGCACCGGCACATGCTGCTGCCGCAGCCGATCTCGGTGGTCGGCGCCGCGGTGGCCGAGCGGCTGGCCCGCGCCGCCGCGCTGGCCGGCTGAGCCGCGCCGCTCAACCGCCCCGACGTGGGGCGGCCCGGCTCGTTCGGTCCCTGACTCCGTTCTGGCCAACTGCCCTTGTCCGGTGACTGCGCTGGGGTAACCTCGCCTGGTGCTCGGCCCTCCTCATGGCCGTTGCGCGAGGAGGCTCGATGATCGAGGCCACTGGCCTTCGCAAGTCGTACAAACGTGGACACGGACGCAAGGCCACCCCGGTGGAGGCGGTGCGTGGGGTGGACTTCTCCGTGCAGCGCGGCGAGATCTTCGGCTTTCTCGGCCCCAACGGCGCCGGCAAGTCGACCACGCTGCGGATGCTGTCCACCCTGACCCGCCCGGACGGCGGCGAGGCGATGATCGCGGGCGCGGACGTGCTGCGCGCGCCGGCGCAGGTGCGCGACAACATCGGCTACGTCGCCCAGGTCAGCGGCACCTACGACATGTCCAACGCCCGGCGTGAGCTGGTGCTGCAGGCCCGGATGCACGGCCTGCCGAAGTCCACCGCGCTGACCCTCTGCGAAGCGGCGGTCAAGGCGTTCCAGCTCGAGGACTTCGCAGACCGTGAGATCAAGACCTACTCCGGCGGGCAGCGCCGTCGCCTGGATGTCGCCCTCGGCGTCATCCACTCGCCCAAGGTGATGTTCCTGGACGAGCCCACCGCCGGGTTGGACCCGCCGAGCCGGGCCCGGATGTGGCAGGAGGTGCGCCGGCTGCGCGATGAGGGCATGACGATCTTTCTCACCACGCACTACCTCGACGAGGCCGACGCGCTATGCGACCGCATCTCGATCATCGACGGCGGCCTGATCGTGGCCGAGGGCACCCCGGCGGCGCTCAAGCGGGAGATCTCCGGCGATGTGGTCGTGCTCGACATGGCCGCTTCCGACACGGCCGGGGTGGTGGATCCGAACGTGGTGCACGAAGCCGAGAAGCTGCTGCTCGAAGAGCCCTATGTCACCAGCTCCGAGGTGGTCGAGGGAACCGTGCGGCTCTACGTGGAAAGCAGCGCGACCGCGATCCCGAACATCATGCGCACGCTGCTGGACAAGGGCATCGAGCCGGGCGCGGTAGAGGCCCGCCGGCCGAGCCTGGACGACGTGTTCCTGGCCAAGACCGGCCGCTTGCTCACCGACTGAGATCGACTCGGGGACTTCGAAGACATGAGATCTGAAAGAGGGCAGCAGTGAAGATCCTCCGCGACACCTGGCTGATCTATCAGCAGGAGGCTGCCCTGATGATGCGCAGCAGGACCATGATCCTGTTCAGCCTGGCTCAGCCGATCACCTACCTGGTGCTGTTCGCCCCCTTCCTCAAGGTCGCGATGGCCGGCCGGGGCGCCACCAGCTACGCCGACGCCTACCGGATCTATGTGCCCGGATTGTTCGTCGCGATGGGCCTGTTCGGCGGGTTGTTCGCCGGTTACGGCCTGCTGCAGGCGCTGCGCGAGGGCATCATCGAGCGGTGCCGGGTCACCCCGATCAGCCGGGTCGGGCTGCTGCTCGGCCGGGCGCTGATGCACGTCAGCCTGATCCTGGTGCAGGCGGTGGTCATCACCGTCGCCGCGCTGCCGTTCGGGCTACGGGTGCAGCCGCTGAACCTGCTGGGCGCCTACCTGGTGCTGTCGATGATGGCCCTGCTGTCCACCTCGATCTCCTATGACGTGGCGTTGCTGGTGCGTGACGCCAACAGCCTGGGCGTGCTGGTCAACACCGCCGGCCAGCCGATCTCGCTGCTGGCCGGCGTGCTGATCCCCCTGACCCTGGCCCCGCTGTGGATCCAGACCCTCTCACTGGGCAACCCGTTCGCCTGGGCCACCGACGCGCTGCGGGCGCTGTTCAACGGCCACCCCGGCGATTCCGCGGTCTGGCAGGGCACGCTGATCATCACCGTGCTGACGATGGCCAGCGTGCTGTGGTCCTCGCGGCTGTTCAACCGCAAGATCGCCTGAGTCGCGCTCGGGCGGTTCTGGCAGAGAGGCGGGGTCCGTGGATCCGACACACCTGCGTGTGGCGCTGACCGAGGACATGCAGCTCGGCGCGGGCAATGTGCTGCTCCGGCTGGCCGAGCACGGCGCCGACCCGGACATGCCGCGGGTGAGTTTTGACCGCGAGGTCGACGGCATCGCGGCCTGGGCGCCGCTGTCGCTGAGCATGCTGAGCGAGCGGGCCGCCGCGCGGGCGCACTGGTTCTCCGAACGGGGGATCGGCCCGCGCGACCCGGTCGCGGTCTACGTGACATCGGCGGCCGACGTGTTTCTCAACTACTTCGCCCTGACCTGGCTGGGAGCCATCCCAGCGCTGCTCAACGGCAGCATGCCGATCGAGGTCGCGGCCGAGTTCATCCGCCGGCTGCGGGGCGTCGGTGTCGTCATCGACGCCGACCACGCCGAGCTGCGCGAGCACGACCTGGGCGTGCCGATCCTCGGTGACGCGAGCGAGACCGGCGCCGGTGACCCCCGACTGGCGCCGGCGCACTACCGCCACCACGGGCAGGACCCGGTCGCCATCACGCACTCCTCCGGCACCACCCGCACGCCGGCTGCGATCGTGCACTCCCACCACGGGCTGTTCGCCGCGATCCGGGCGGTCCGGCTCACCGAGGCCCGCCCGTACGGCGAGGTGCGTGAGCTGTCGGCGCTGCCGGCCGCGCACACCGCCGGCGTCATCACCATGAATCAGGCGCTGTGCAACGGCTATCAGCTGTTGTGCCTGTCAGCGCAGGGCGGTGAGTTCCGGCGAAGCGGCGAGGCGATCCTCGACGCGATCGAGCGCTGGCGGCCGACCGGGGTCTTCGGCTTCGCCGTGACCTGGGCGGAGTTGGCCCGCTTCGACCTCAGCGCCCGGGACCTCAGCTCGGTGCGTAACTGGTCCAGCACCGGAGATTGCGCGCACGAGTCGCACATTCGTCGGCTGGTCGCCGTCGGCAGCCACCTGACCTACCAGCGCGGCAAGGGCGTGGTCAGCGTCGAGGGCTCGAAGTTCATCGACACCCTCGGCTCGACCGAGATGGGGCACAGCGCGTTCGCCATGATCCACCGGCTGGGCAGCGACCGCTATGACCGGTGCGTCGGCAAGCCCTACCCATTCGCCGAGGTGGCGCTGCTCGACGTCGAGACCGGCGCCGAAGTCGCGCCTGGACAGGTCGGCCACTTAGGGCTGAAATCACCGACGCTGGCGCTGGGCTACTGGAACGACTCGGTCAATACCTTTCGTACCAGGCTAAACGGCTACTACCTGACCGGTGACCTGCTGTACCGCGACGAGGAGGGTTACTACTACCACGTCGACCGGGCCAGCGACGCCCTCGACCTCGGCGACGGGAATTGGCTCTACACCGCGCTGTCGGAGGAGCGAATCCTCAAGCAGTGCCCCGATGTCCGTGACTGCAGTGTCATCGCGGCCCGGAACGAGGACGGCGCGCCGGTCACCGAGGTGCTGCTGGTGCTGGCCGAGGACGCCGATCCCGGCCTCGACCGTGAGGCGCAGGTGCGCGCCGCGCTCGGCGAACCGGCGGCGCGAACCCTGCAGCAGGTCATGACCGTCCCCGACGACGGGGTGGTGATGGGCCCGACCGGCAAGGTCCGCAAGTTCCTGATGCGCCGGCAATTGCTGGCAAGCGCCGGCCCCGGATGAGGCCGCGCGGACCGCTCGCGGCTAGCTTGACGCCCCTTGCAGAGCGTGACATTCTCGCTCGACGCGCGAGAGAGCGCGGTTTACCTCGACCAGATCGCGGCGCAGCCGCTCGATGCCGTGGCGGAGTGGACGATGGCTGAGATGCGGAGGACGAGGGTGCACGCGGTCGTCGTCAATTCCGAGGAGCAGTACTCGATCTGGCCCGAGGACCGCGACCTGCCGGCCGGCTGGCGGCGCGACGGTTTCACCGGCGACGAGGACGAGTGCCTTGCCTACATCGATGCTCACTGGACCGACATGCGACCACTGTCGGTGCGTGAGTGGATGCGTGACCACGAGCACAACGTCTCGAGCTGACGTGACCGCGCCGGCAACACCTCTATGACTGCAGGGCGTTCGAATGCGGTCGCCACAGCGCAGCCACCCACCCGTGGTCGAGCCTTGCCCGCCCAGCACGGGATGATCCTGAGCACCCTGCGCTATCCCCTCGACGGCGTGGACGTCCTGCAGGTGACCCTCGACTGGGCCGACCCGCTCGAGCCCGAGCCGTTCGAGGCGGCCTGGCGCGAGGTCGTCCGGCGCAATCCCGTATTGCGCACGGCGTTCCAGCTACACGAGGAGCACGGCCTGGTCCAGGTCGTGGACCCGGCCGCGTCGATCGACATCCGGTGGCGCCAGCTGCCGGCCGCGCCACCGTCCGGGCCCGACGAGGCGTTCGAGTCCTTCCTGCTCGCCGACCGGCGCGAGCCCTTCGACGTCAGACGCCCGCCGCTGGTCCGCCTCAGCGTGCTGCGCCGGCCGCAGGGCGGCCAGCGGTCACCGGACGCGCCGGCGCGGCGGGCGGTGCTGACGTTTCACCATGCGCTGCTGGACGGCTGGTCGATGCGGCTGCTGGTCGACGAGGTGTGCCGGGACTATGCGGCGAGGCTGGCCGGGCGGGTGGCGTCGGCGCCACTGCGTCCGCCGTTCTCTGACTTCGTGGAGTGGTGGCAGATGTCTGACCAGTCGATGTCCGAGGCGTTCTGGACTCCCTACCTCGCCGGCGCTGTGCAGCCACGGGCGTTGCCCGGCTATCTCGGCGCCCGCCCAGGGGTCCCCGCTGAGCCCAGGGCGCTGAGCACGGTGCTCCCACGCGAGGACTCCGACCGTGTACGGGCGGCCGCCCGCCGTGCCGGGCTCAGCTCCAGCACCATGCTCAGCGCCGCCTGGGCGCTGCTGCGGGCTCGCTACGGCGGTGTCGATGACGTCGTGCTGGCGGTCACCCGGTCCTGCCGGCGCCAGAGCATCCCGGGCGCCGAGGACGTGATGGGGCTGCTGATCAACACGATGCCGTTGCGGGTGCGCGTCGATCCGCAGTCCTCGGTCGGCGAGCTGTTGAGCGCGGTGAACGAGGGCATCGCCCAGATCCGGCAGCACCAGCTGACCCCGCTGGCCTCCATCCTGAGCTGGGCCGGGTTGCCGGTGGGCAATGCGGTGCTCGACACCCTGGTGATGTTCGACCGGTGCTCGCTGCAGGCCGGGCTGTCCAGCGGGCCGGGCCACCCGGTCAGCGCCCGGGTGGACCGGTTGCCGTCCTACCCGTTGACGGTGTGCGGCTACGACGAGCCCGAGTTCCAGCTGGGGATGATCTGGGACGGCAGCCGCTTCGTCGAGGGCTCCGGCGCCCGGATGCTCGAGCAGCTTCGCGCCACGCTGCTCGAACTCGCGGGCGCGCAGGCGACGCCGCTGGCCGGGCTGAGGCTGGGCGCCCAGGACGAGGCCGCACTGCGCTCGGACTTCAACCGCGCGGCTGCTGAGGACTCGCGCTACCCGCGGGAGTCGACGGTGCCAGCCCTGTTCGCCGCTCAGGTCGCCCGGCAGCCGGACGCGCCGGCGTTGGTGTCGGCGGCGGGCTCGTGGAGCTATGCCGAACTCGACCGGCGCAGCAACCGCCTGGCCTGGGCGCTGCGTCGCGTCGGGGTGGGACCGGAGACGGTGGTCGGCGTGGCGCTGCCTCGCGGCGCCGACCTGATCGTGGCCCTGCTGGCGGTGCTCAAGGCCGGCGGGACGTACCTGCCGATCGACCCGAGCAGCCCGGCGGCACGGGTCGCCACCATGATCGCCGGCGCCCGGGTGGTGCTGGTGAGCGATGAGACCGCGGCCGGGGTGCCGCCGGTCGCGGGCGTGGAGGTGCTCCGACTGCCGGACTTGGTGGGCTCCGGCTCCGGCTCCGGCTCCGACTCCGACGCCGACGCCGACGCTGACGCCGCGCCGGCTGACCTGGCGCATCCGCTGAGCCTTGCCTATCTCAGCTTCACCTCGGGGTCGACCGGCGTGCCCAAGGGCGTCGCCGTGCCGCACCGGGCTGTCGTGCGGCTGGTGAGTGATCCGACGTTCGTCACGCTGGGCCCCGGACAGCGGGTGCTGCAGCTGGCCCCGGTCGCCTTCGACGCCTCCACCCTGGAGATCTGGGGCGCGCTGCTCACCGGCGCTGCCCTGGTGCTGGCCCCGGCCGGGCCGCTCGGTCTGCCGGAGATCGCCTCGCTGCTGCGCACCAGCGGCGTGAGCGTCGCCTGGCTGACCGCGGGGCTGTTCCATCAACTGGTCGAGGTGGACGCCGACGCGCTCGCCGGCGTGGGCCAGGTGCTGGCCGGAGGCGACGTGCTCCATCCGGAGGCGGTCCGCACCGCGCTGACGGCTCGCGGCGGCCGGCCGCTGGTCAACGGCTACGGCCCGACCGAGAACACCACGTTCACCGCCTGCCACGTGATGACCGACCCGGACGAGGTCGCCACCACGGTGCCGATCGGACGGCCGATCCAGCACACCACGGTGCAGGTCCTGGACTCCGACCTGCGCCCGACGCCGATCGGGGTGCCCGGCGAGCTCTACACCGGCGGCGACGGCCTGGCTCGTGGGTACCGTGGCGACGCCGCGGCGACGGCGCGCGCGTTCGTGCCCGATCCGGACGGGCACGGCGAAAGGTTGTACCGCACCGGCGACCTGGCCCGCTGGCGCGCCGACGGAGTGCTCGAGTTCCTGGGGCGGGCCGATGACCAGGTCAAGATCCGCGGCTTCAGGGTCGAGCCCGGCGAGGTCGAGTCGGCGCTGCGCGCGTGCCCGGGAGTCCGCGAGGCGGTCGTGCTGGTACGCGGCGACGGCGCGCAGCGGCGCCTGGTCGGCTACCTGACGGTTGAGGGCGGGGTGGACCCGAGCATGGTGCGCCCCGCACAGCTGCGCGAGTTCCTCGCCGACCGGCTGCCGGACTACCTGGTGCCCGCCGATTTCGCGGTGCTCGAGGCGTTTCCGCTCAACGCCAACGGCAAACTGGACCGGGCGGCGCTGCCGACGCTGGAGCGGGAGGTCACCGAGCCGGCGAGCCCGCCGCGCGGTGCGACCGAGCACCGGCTGGTCGAGATCTGGCAGCAGTTGCTCGACATCGAAGGCGTCGGCCGCGACGACAACTTCTTCGCCCTCGGCGGCAACTCGCTGTCCGCGGCCCGGCTGATGTTCCGCATCCAAGAGGTGTTCGGGGTCGACCTGCCGATGGGCTCGTTCTACCTGGCGCCGTCGCTGTCGGAGTGCGCCGGTGCCATCGACGCGGCGCGCTCGGCGGCCACCGCTGGCACGCCCGCCCGAGGGGCCATCGGCCGGCGGTCCCGGGCCGGGTACCGAGTCGCGACCGCCGAGGCCGCGACTGGCGAGGCCGCGACCGACGCCCGACCGGCGTCGGCGGACGCTCCCACCGCCAGCGCGTCGGCGGCGGACGCCCCCACCGCCAGCGCGGTGACCACGAGGGGGCCGGGAATCGCGCGCCGCGACCGCAGCGCCTTCCGCGCCGTGCCCGCGCAGCCCGAGGCCGCGTCCAGGCAGCCCGAGGCCGCGCCCGCGCAGCCCCAGGCCGAGCGTCCGGGCGGGCTGGCGCCGCACCTAGTGCCTATGACCGATGACTGGGCGCTGTGGCGCAACCTGTGCCTGCGCGCGGCCGGCTTCCCCCTGGACCTGCTGAGCAGGTTGGGCGATCCTGCCCTGGCCGAGGCGGCCGACGCCGCCATCGGCGCCCGGGCCGGGGCCGGCGACCTGGAACAGGCCGAGGCGGCCTACGCGGCCGAGTTCCCCGCCGCCGTCCGGCGGCTGGGCGTCGCGCTTCACGACGCCGCCGGCCTGCCCGCGCTGCGCGAGGCGATCGCCTGGCAGAACCGGCATGCCCTGTCGACCGGCGTCGACGCGCTGGTGCGGCGCGGGCCCGAGCCTGCCAGCCGCAACACCAAGCACCGCCAGCACGAGGCGCTGGTCGCCAGTTACCTGCAGCGTTACTGCGCCAAGAACGACACCATCGGCTTCTTCGGCCCGGTGAGCCTGGCGCAGTTCGACGACGGCCCGGGGATCCGGATCTCCCACGCCGACTCGGCCGGCCCGACGCGCGAGCGGATCACCTACATGGAGGGCTGGGGCATCCGTGCCCTGATGGCCGAGCACACCGAGGCCCTGCGGCCCTGGCTGGTCCCGCGGCGGATGCCGTTCCTGGCGCTTGAGGGCAACCTGCTGCGGCCGCCGCTGGCGCCGCCGGTTCAGTTGACGCCGGCCGAGGCGGCGGTCCTGCACGCCTGCGACGGCGTCCGCACCGCCCACGAGGTCGCGGCTGTGGTGCTCGCCGACCCGGCGGCCGGGCTCGGCGCCGTCGCCGAGGTCTACGCGACGATGGCCCGCCTGAGTGACAGCCACCGGCTGGTCTGGCGGGTAGACGTGGCCCCGCAGGACATCCGGCCCGAGCGCTCCCTGCGCGCGGTGCTGGCCCGGGTCTCCGACGAGAGCGTGCGCGCGCCGGCCGAGGCCGCCCTCGACGCCTTCACCGCAGGCCGGGACGCCCTCGCCGCCGCCGCCGGTGACCCGGAACGGGTGGCCACGGCGATGGCCGAGCTGGAGTCGACGTTCACCCGGCTGGCCAAGGTCGCGCCCACCCGCCGGGCCGGCGAGCTCTACGCCGGGCGCACCCTGGCCTACGAGGAGTGCCTGCGTGCCGACACCGTCTCCTTCGGCGGGGACGTCCTGGACGGCGCCCGGGACGCGCTGGGGCTGGTGCTCGACAGCGCCCGGTGGTTCACCGCGGTCTGCGGCGCGCTGTACGCCCGCCGCTTCACCGAGATCTACCGCGAGCGCGCGGCGGCCCTGGGCAGCGACGCCGTCGGTCTCGCCGAGTTCTGGCTGCTGGCCAACGACGCCCTGTTCGACCAGTCCCTGCAGCTCATCGAGCCAGCGGTGCGCGGGTTGCAGCAGCGCTGGTCGACGATCCTGGGGTTGCCGGGCGACCAGGGATCGCTGGACGGCCAACGGCTGCCGAGCGGTCAGCGGCGGGTCCGACTGAGCTCGGCCGACCTGCGGGCAGCGGTGACGGCCGCGTTCCCGGCCCAGCCCCGGGTCTGGCCGATGGCGGTCCACCACAGTCCCGACCTGATGATCGCGGGCCGGGACGCGGCGGCCGGCGGCCGGTTCAGCTGGGTGCTCGGGGAGATCCATCCCAGCATCGTCACCACCCGCTACGCCACCTGGCTGGAGTTCCACGACGACCCGGGCGCCATCCGGGCGGGCATGCGCCACGACCTGGGCCACCCCACGGTGTTTCTCGCCGAGACCGCCGAAGAGGGCGGCGTCAGCTCGCGGCTGTCCAACATCCTGGCCTCCGAGGGCGATCGGCGACTGGTCTTCGCGGCCGACTCGTGCGGCTATGACCCGCGCACCGACCTGACGATCGGCGACTGCGAGGTGATCGACTCGCCCACCGGCCTGCGGGTCCGCCGCCGTGACGCCTCGGCCGAGTTCAGCCTGCTGGAGGTGGTCGGCGACCTGCTCACCGCGGTGCTGGTGCAGTCCTTCCAGGTGGTGCCGCGCGGAGCGCACTCGCCGCGGATCGCCATCGACGACCTGGTGATCAGCCGCGAGTCCTGGAACTTCGCGGCCACCGAGCCTGCGTTCGCCGACACCGCCGATGAGCAGGTCCGCTATGCCCAGGCCCGCGCCTGGGCCGCCGACCACGACCTGCCCCGGCATGTGTTCCTGCGGACCACCGGCGAGCGCAAGCCGATCTACGCCGACCTCACCAGCCTGGCCTCGATCGACCTGATCTCGCGCGCGCTGCGCCGTAGCCGTCGCGTCGCAGGCCCCGAGGCACGCCTGAGCGTCGTGGAGATGCTGCCGACCCCGGAGCAGGCGTGGCTGTCCGACGCGCAGGGCCGGCGTTACAGCGCGGAACTGCGCGTGGTGGTCGCCGACCAGAAGAAGGGCTGAGCATGGCCGTGTACGAGTTCCCGACGTCCTTCGGCCAGCGCCGGATGTGGCTGCTGGCGCAGATGGATCCGGACGAGCCGACCTACAACATCGCCTGGGCGCTGTGGCTGGACGGCGACCTCGACCTGGACACGCTGCAGCGCGCCTGGGAGGCGACCCTGTTGCGGCACGAGGTGCTGCGCACCACCTTCCGCGACGAGTCGGGCATGCCGGTGCAGGTGATCGAAGACGAGCCGACCTTCCAGGCGCTGGAGCTCACCTCGGTCGAGCACCTGCCCGCCGACGAGCGCGAGCCGGCCGCCCGGGCCCTGATCGGCGAGCTGGCCCGGACCCCGATCCTGCCCGCGGTCGGCCCGCTGCTGCGGGTCCGGCTGGTGCGGCTGTCGGCGGACCGGCATGTGCTGGCGGTGGTGATGCACCACATCGTCGCCGACGGCTGGTCGTTCCGGATCCTGTTCTCCGAGCTGTCGGCTGACTACGAGGCGCTGCCCGGCGGCGGCGAGGCGGTCACCGAGGAGCCGGCGATCCAGTACGCCGACTTCGCGCTCTGGCAGCTCGAGCACGCCGAGGGCGGGGAGTACGCCCAGGCCGAGCGGTTCTGGCGAGCCGAGCTCGCTGACGCCCCGGCCGCGCTGGGGCTGCCGGTCGACAGGCCGTACCCGGCGTTGCAGACCTTCGCCGCCGACGGCCTGGACTCACAGGTGGACCCCGCGCTGGCGGCGCAGTTGCGCCAGGCCGCCGTCGCGGGCCAGACCACCGTGTTCGCGGTGCTGCTGGCCGCCTACGCCGCGGTGCTGGCCCGGCTCAGCGGTGAGCGCGACCTGCTGGTGGCGGTGCCGATGGCCGCCCGCACCCGGCCGGAGACCGAGTCGGTGATCGGGCTGTTCATGAACACCGTGCCGATCCGGATCTCGGTCGACCCCGAGGCCAGCCTCGGCGAGCTGGCGCGCTCGGTGCACGCCGCGACGGCCCGGGCGCTGGCGCACCAGGAGCTGCCGTTCGCCCGGGTGGTGGAGCTGCTGCGCCCTGAGCGTGACCCGGCGCGGTTGCCGCTGACGCAGGTGATGTTCGCGATGGAGGAGTCCTGGGCGGTGCCAGACCGCGGCGGGCTGCGCTGGCGGCCGGAGCTGCTGGAGAACGGCACCGCGAAGTTCGAGCTCGAGCTGACCGTGACCGACGCGCCGTCCGGACCGCGGGTGCGGCTCAACTACAACCGCGACCTGTTCGACGCGAGCACCGGCCGGCTGCTGGCCGACGGCTTCTCCCGGGTGCTGCGCGCGTTCGCCGAGAACGCCGACCAGGCCGTCGGCGAGGCCGAGATCATGTCGGATGAGCTGTACGAGCTGGTCACCCGCAGCTGGCCCGACGCCGGGCCGGTCGCCGAGCCGGGCTCGACCGCGGTGACCCAGCTGTGGCGGGCCTGCGCCGGGGACACGGTGCTGGCCCGGGGCAGCGACGGCGCGCTGACCGGCGACCAGATCCGCCGGCGGGCCCAGCAGATCGCCGCCGCCCTGCGCGCGCACGGCATCGACGGCTCGGACCGGGTGGCCATCCTGCTGCGCCGCGGCGCCCGGCTGGTGCCGGCGGTGCTGGGCGTCTGGTCGCTCGGCGCCAGTTACGTGCCGTTGGATGAGATCTACCCCGACCAGCGCCTTGCCACCATGCTCGCCGACGCTAGGGTCCGCGCGATCCTCATCGACAGCGCCGCCGTCGACGCGCCGAGGCCGCCGGCCACCGCCGAGCCGATCGCGGTCATCGACCTGGCGCGGCTTTCACCCGAGCCCGCGCTTAGTCATGTGTCTGACGCGCCATCAGACAGCGGGTCCGGCGACGGATTGCAGTCGGCGGCCCTGGACGCCGCGCCCGTGGTCGCGCCGGCCGCCGCCGCGTACACGATGTTCACCTCGGGGTCGACCGGCCGGCCCAAGGCGGTCACCGTGACCCAGGGCGGCATCGCCGCGCTGCTCGACGCGGTGCGCCCGATGCTCGCGCTCGGGCCTGAGGACCGGTTCGTCGCGGTCTCGACCTTCGCCTTCGACATCGCCCTGGTGGAACTGCTGGCCCCGGTGCTGGCCGGCGGCTGCGTGGTGGTCGCCGACTCCGAGCACACCCAGGACGCCGCCCTGCTGCGCCGGCTGCTGCTCGACAGCGGCGCCACCGCGATGCAGTCGACGCCGGCCGGCTGGCGGATGCTGGTCGACGTAGGCGGGGTTCCCGACGGGGTGCGGGTGCGGATGACCGCCGGCGAGCCGCTGTCGCGCGACCTCGCCGACGCCATCGGCGGCGGGCCGCAAGCGTGCCTGTGGAACCTGTACGGGCCGACCGAGACCACCATCTACTCCGGCGGCGGGGCCGTCGAGGCCTCACCGGCGCCGATCGAGATCGGCTCGATCATCGCCGGCACCCAGCTGTACGTGCTCGACGATCGGCTGCGGCCGGTCCCGCCCGGCGTGCTGGGCGAGGTCTACGTCGGCGGCGCCGGCGTAGGGCAGGGCTACTTCGGCGCCCCGGGCATGACCGCGAGCCGGTTCCTGCCCGACCCCTTCAGCGGCCGGCCCGGCGCGCGGCTGTACCGCACCGGCGACGTCGGCCGGTGGCGCAGCTCCGGGCGGATCGAGCTCGCCGGCCGCGCCGACCGGCAGGTCAAGATCCGCGGCTACCGGGTGGAGAGCGGCGAGATCGAGGCGGTGCTGCGCGCCCAGCCCGACATCGCCGAGGCGGTGGTCTCGGTCCGCGGCGCCGGCCACGACGTGCGGCTGGTCGCTTACCTGGTGACCGCCTCCGGCTCAGACCAGCCGCCCGAGGACCTGCGTGAGCGACTTCGCCAAGTGCTGCCGGACTACATGACACCGGCCGCCTTCGTGGTGTTGAAGCGTCTACCGCTGACCGGCAGCGGAAAGATCGACCACCGGGCGCTTCCTGAGCCCGAGTGGGGCACGGCGCCCGGTGAGGCGACGGTCGCGCCCCGGACGCCGTTGGAGTCCGAGCTCGCGGCGATGTTCGCCGAGCTGCTCGCCCTGCCGGCGCCGGTGGGCGTGACGGACAACTTCTTCGCCCTGGGCGGGCACTCGCTGACGGCGACCCGGCTGATGACCCAGATCCGGACCGCCTACGGGGTCGACCTGCCGGTCCGGGCGCTGTTCGCCGACCCGACGGTCGCCGGTCTGGCAGCCGCGGTGGAGGCCGCCCGGTCCGGATCGGGCGGCGGGGCCCGGCGCACGCCGGCGATCGAGCTCAGCGACGCCGAGACCGATGACCTGCTGCGCACGCTGATCCCGGACGAGCGGAGGTAGGCGGCCATGCGCTATCCGGTGTCGTTCTCCCAGCGGCGGCTGTGGTTCCTGGAGCAGCTCACCCCGGGCGAGCCGACGTTCCACATGCCCTATGCGATGTGGCTCGAGGGCCCGCTTGACGTCGAGGCGCTGCAGCGCGCGATGGACGCCATGGTCGAGCGGCACTCGGTGCTGCGGACCAGCATCGTGGCGGTCGACGGGGTGCCCGAGCAGGTCGTCGCCGACTCGGGCACGGTGTTGATCGAGCGGATCTCGCTGTCGGACACCGACTCCGAGGACGAGCGGGTCCGCCAAGCCCGCGCGATCGCCACCGAGCGAGCCACGCGGCCTTTCGACCTGGCCCACGGGCCGCTGATGCGGGCCGCCCTGATTGACACCGGGGCGGATCGCCGGCTGTTCACCCTGATGCTGCACCACATCATCAGCGACGGCCTGTCGATGCAGATCCTGATCGACGAGCTGTCGGCGATGTACCGGGCCGAGGTGACCGGGGAGCCGGCGTCGCTGCCCCGGCTGGTGATGGAGTACGGCGACTACGCCGTCTGGCAGCACGACCGGCTGCGCGGCGAGGAACTCGAACGCCAGCTGCAGTACTGGCGCGAGCAGCTGCGCGGAGCGCCCGCCGTCCTCACCCTGCCGAGCGACCGTCCTCGGCCGGCTCGTCAGTCCTCGCGCGGGGCGGTCGCCGTCCGCTCGCTCGACCCGGCGATCACCGACCGGCTGGCCGAGGTGGCGGTCGGCTGCAACGCCACCATGTTCATGGCGTTCCTGACCGGCTTCACGGTGGTGCTCTCGCGCTATGCCCGCCAGACCGACCTGGTGATCGGCACCCCGGTGGGCGGGCGCACCCATGTCGAGCTGGACCCGATCCTGGGCCTGTTCACCAACACCGTCGCGCTGCGTACCTCGCTCGCCGGTGACCCGAGCTTTCTCGAGCTGCTCGGCCGGGTCCGCGACAACACCGTCGAGGCCGTCTCGCATCAGGAACTGCCGTTCGAGAAGCTGGTGGACGAGTTCGCCCCCGAGCGCTCGCTGGCGCACGCGCCGCTGACGCAGGTGCTGTTCGGCTACCAGTCCCTCACCCCGCCGACGCTGAACCTGCCCGGCGTCAAGGCCGGCTTCAGCTGGGCGCTGCTCACCGGGACGGCGAAGCTCGACCTGACCCTGTACGCCGACACCTCCGACGGGCAGGGCACCACCCTGGCGCTGGAGTACAACACCGACCTCTTCGACGCGCCGTGGGCCGACAGGTTCCTGGGCTGCCTGGCGCTGGTGCTCGAACACGCCGCGGCCACTCCGCAGACGCCGGTCACCGACCTGCCGATGCTGTCTGCCGAGCAGGCCCGGGAGCTGGTGTTCGAACGCAACCGGCGCTCCCGTCCGGCGGCGGATGGCCCGGTGCCGGGCAGTTCCGTGCCGGGCAGTTCCGTGCCGGGCAGTTCTGTGCCGGGCAGTTCTGTGCCGGGCAGTTCCGTGCCGGCCGGCGCCGACGAGCCGTTCGACGTCCGGACGCTGCTGCAGGCCTCGGCGTCGCAGGTGATCGACGGCGCCGAGTCGGTGCCGATGACCGAGGTGTGCCAACGGGCCGCCCGGCTGGCCCGGGTGCTCACCGAGCGCGGCGTGGGCCTGGAGACGCCGGTCGGGCTGTGCCTGGAGCGCGGGGTTCCGATGCTGAGCGCGCTGCTCGCGGTGTGGTGGGCCGGCGGGGCGTACGTGCCGCTGGACCCTGACTTCCCGCGGTCGCGGCTGGCCGCGATGGCCCGGGGGGCCGGCGTGCGGGTCGTCGTCACCGACGAGGCCAATCGTGAGCTGGCGGGCTCCATCGTCGAGGGTGGCTCGCTTGGCGCGGGCAGCGGTGTCGAGGTGCTGGACGTCGGGGACCAGGCCGTCGCCGAGGCGCAGCCGCTTGTGCCGGCGCCGGTGCCTCCGGACGCGCTCGCCTACATCATCTTCACCTCCGGTTCCACCGGGCAGCCCAAGGGAATCGGCATCGGGCACCGGGCGGTGGCCAACCTGCTGGCCTCGTTCCAGCGCACGCTCGACCTGGGCCCGGACGACCGGTTCGCAGCGGTCACCACGCTGTCCTTCGACATCGCGCTGCTGGAGCTGCTGCTGCCGCCGGTCTGCGGCGCGGACCTGGTGATCGCCAGCGCGCAGGAGGTCCGCGAGCCTGACCGGCTGCGCTCGCTGATCGAGCGGCGGGCGGTCAACGCCATGCAGGCCACCCCGCAGACCTGGCGGCTGCTGCTGGCCGCCGGCGGGGTGCCGGCCGGGTTGCGGCTGCGGCTGTGCGGCGGCGAGGCGCTGCCGCGCGATCTCGCCGAGCAGCTCAGAACGCCCGAGTCGGTGCTGTGGAACGCCTACGGCCCGACCGAGACGACGGTGTGGTCAGCCGCCGGGATAGTTTCCGAGGAGCCTGGCCCGGTCGAGATCGGCGAGCCGATCGAGCACACCCGGCTGTACCTGCTGGACGAGCGGCTGGCGCCGGTGCCGGTCGGGGTGCTGGGCGAGGTGTTCATCGGCGGGCGCGGGGTGGCTCGCGGCTACCACGACCGGCCGCGGCTGACGGCGCAGTCGTTCCGGCCGGACCCGTGGAGCGACGAGCCCGGCGCCCGGATGTATCGCACCGGCGACCTGGGCAGGTGGCGCGAGGGCGGCGGTCTGGAGCTGATCGGCCGCACCGATCACCAAGTGAAAATCAGGGGATTCCGGATCGAGTGCGGTGAGATCGAGGCCGTGCTGCGCTCGCACCGCGACGTGCGCCAGGCGGCGGTGGTGGTGGCTGCTCGGGGCGAGGAGCAGGTGCTGGTGGGCTATGTGGTGCCGCGCCGTGGCGGTGCTGTCGCTGAGGCGGGCGCTGACCTGCTGGAGTTGCTGCGCCCGCACCTGAAGGCCTCGCTGCCCGACTACATGGTGCCGGATCTGATCGTGGCGTTGCCGGCGCTGCCGCTGACCCCGAACGCGAAAGTCGACCGGGCGGCGCTGCCCGCGCCGGAGTGGGGCGCCCGTCCGGCGGCGGCTGAGCGGGTCGAGCCGCGGACCCCGGTCGAGGAGACGCTGGCCCGGATCTGGGGCGAGTTGCTGGCCACCCCGACGGCGGTGGGCGTGACCGACAACCTGTTCGCCATCGGTGGGCATTCGCTGACGGCCACCAGGTTCGTCGCCCGGGTGACTGACAGCTACGGGGTGAGCCTGCCGGTGCACGAGATCTTCGCTCATCCGACGATCGGCGAGCTGGCCGAGATCGTGTCGGCCGATCCTGACTTCGGCCAGGCGGGGGTAGCCGCGGAGCTGGACGATCTCAGCGACGAGGCCCTGGATGAGCTGCTGCGGGCGGCGCTGGCCCAGCGCAACCGCCGCCGCGCCGCCCCCGGCGAACCGGGCTCCTGACCCGGAGAGCAGGGAGCGTAGATGAGCGAGAAGAGATCGCTGCTCGTCCTGGTGGACGGCGTGCCGACCGTAGTGGCCTATTCCGGTGATCCGATCCTTCTGCAGATCGTCACCGATGCCCTCGCCCAGCTCCAGTTGGGCAAGCCGGCCCAGGACTGGAAGCTCCACACCCCGTACGAGCTGCTGCCGCGGGACCTGAGTCTGCGTCTGGACCAGCTCGACCTGCCCGCTGACGCGCAGCTCTTCCTCACTCCACCCGAGGCGGGGCTCCGCGCCGCCAGTGCCGCATCGATCAATAAGGCAGAGCCTGGCAGGTTGTGGGATGAGTCCGGGCGGGAGTGGACGACTAAGCATGCCCAGTGGGCGAGTGAGAAGCAGGTCGCGGCTTTCCTTCATCGACACGCGCCGGTGGGCTTCATCGATGACCGTGGCTGGATCTCCTGGCTGGATTCGGACATGGCGAAGAGGTTCTGGGCCAAGGCCGAGGGCTACTTCGAAGTTCCCGGTGTCTCAGGTAGCCGCCTCACACAGCCGGGTGTTCGGTGGGGTGCGCACATCTGGAAACGAGACACGCAACGCCGGCTGGTGTTCGTGGAATTCACGTAGGCGCGGTGCGGCATCGCTAGCCGCGTTCCTTCGGCCAGGCCGAAGTCGGGCGCGCAGCGTGAACGGCGCGCTTGCGCTGGCAGCTGCACATGAAACCGCCGGTCGAGTCGCGACAGGAGCTGGTGGCGCGTCAGGGCTGCCGATCGTAGCGCGCCGCCGCGCCGCACGTCTGGCACCGGAACACCCCGGCCTCGGACGCCGCCAGCTCGCCGTGCCCGACGCGCGTCGGCGCCCCTTCAGGAGACAGCACCACGTTGCCGATGCCGACGTCCCAGCCCGGATCTGGGGCGAGCTGCTGGCCACCGCCGACGGCGGTGGGCGTGACCGACAACCTGTTCGCTATCGGCGGGCATTCGCTGGATGGAATTTATCTGTCGGGTACTTGCCGCACGACGTGGCTATATGTACCTTAAAAGATATTAGTCCGATTTATCCAAGTTACACGCCATGATCGAGTGATGGGCTGCATGTGTCGATTACCTCAGAAGCCTTGCCTACGTGGGACGTCTCCGTCGTTGCTGAGGCGGTACGCGAAGAGGTTGTTGACGCGCAGCTCAGTTCGCTAGCGGCCCGTGCGCAGAAAATCGCACGCTCGTGCAGGAACAAGCTGGCCGGCCTCGACCAAGAGCGGTTCGCCGCCCTTATCGGCGCGTATCAGGATTGCGTGGGAGACCTACAAAGGCTTACCAGTTACGCAGAACTAGCTGTGGCATCGGGAATCCATGAAGCCGACGGGGCCAAAGCGCTCGGACGCTGTGACGTGGCGTGGTCCCAGCTCAGCGCGACACTCGGTTTCGTTGAGTCGGAGTTAGCGGCACTGGATGCAACGGTGGCAGGTGAGCACGAGTTGCTGGCCCCCGGAGGAAAGCTTCACAACTTTTACCACCGGGTTGTAGCGGCGGCCAGTTCGGACGACGAGATACGTGATGTGCTGGCAGCTGTCCGGCCGTCAGGGATAGACGGTTGGCAGACGCTGGCCCGTCAACTGCTCAGCAGGATTCGCGTCGTCACCTCCGACGGTGTCACAAGCGTCGGCAGCGCTATGCCGAACCTCTACCGGGCCGACGGGCGCCTTCGCCGCCAAACACAGCGCGAGATCACCCAAGCGCTCGCTGGCGAGCTGGACTTGCGCGCCCTGGCGCTGTCGATGATTGTGGCCGACGGGCTGACGCGTGCCGAACTCACCGGAACCTCGTGGATGGATGAGTCTTTAGTCTCAGACCAGCTGAGCGAGGCTGAGGTCGATGCTCTCGTCGCTGGAGCGAGCGCTGGATACCCGCTGGTTCACCGCTACTTCCGCGTGAAAGCGCTCCTGCTTGGTGAGACCGAATTGGATGAGGCTGATCGCTACGCGCCAGTGGATGCTGGCGGTGCCGAGATCTCGTGGAATCAGGCGGTCGAGACGGTGCTCGCGAGCTTTGACGCCGTGCATCCCAAGTGCGGGGCCGCTGCCCGCACGCTTCTGAAGTCCAACCGTGTAGACGCAGCGCACCGGCCGGGTAAATCAGCCAGCCCGTTCACAAAAGATGTTCCAGGTGAACTGCCCTGGATTTCGGTCAACTTCAACGGTTCGCTGCGGCACGTCTTGCTGCTCGCGCACGAACTCGGCCACGGAGTGCACATGATGATGGCGTCGGACTTGCCACTGCTGGCAGCCGCGACGCCGCGAGTCTTGGCGGAGACGGTCGCGCTCTTCTTCGAGGCAGCGACGCTGACACACCTCGGACAACTGCAGACACTTTCGCCGGCCGTGGCCACCCTGACGGCGCGCGGGATAGAGGACCAGCTGGTAGGCGCCTGCCGGCAAGTGGCGATCTATAGGTTTGAAGGAGCCCTCCGTGATCAGTGGAGAGCTACCGGTCAGCTGGACAGCGCGACCATCGGCCATCTCTGGCTGGACTCGCAGCGAGAGCTGTACGGTGACGAGCTCCCGCTCTCCCACAGCTTCACCAACTGGTGGAGCTGTCTGGACGGAATCTTCCAGTCGCCCGGCTCAAGCTATGCCTATATGTATGGCCAGTTCGCTGCGGCCGCGTTGGTCGAGCAACGCGCCGTGCTGGGTGCTGATTTCGGCGAGGGGCTCCTGGCGTTGATGGCTGCCGGAGGCAGCGCTGCTCCTCGGGATTTGCTCCTGCTGGCGGGCGTAGACCCGCTGTCTTCTGAGACCTGGCAACGCACTCTTGCCGCGCTGGGTCAGCGGGTGGCCGACCTGGACGAAGCCACCGCCGTGACCGCAGCCGCGGCCCGAACTTTCGAAGGCTCACCAGAGCCATCGAAAGCAGATGAATACGTATCAGGAGGGAGGTGACAACAATGACGATCACTCTGACGACCCGCAAGGTCAGCACTGCTTCTGGCAGCGACGAAGGCTGAGCCTGAACCAGGTCTCCGTTGGTGAGTGGTAGAAGCACCCACCAACGGAGACCCGGGCAAGTTTATACCCGGGGTAAGCCCAGGCGCCGATTGGCAGCAATCGGACGGTCAGTTAGGGGTGAAGATGGATTCCGATGCTCTGCCTATGTTGAAGCCTACATATCCTTTGTTCGGCACTGCCGTGCTAGTGCAAATCGGCGGTCATGGACAGGTGACAGAGATTGAAGACCCCAGTGGGCAGATCCGTCGGTTGCTGGAACTGCTAGACGGATCCCGCACGGTCCAGCAGGTGTGGACCGCCCTACGACAAGATTATCCACTGTCGTCGGTCGAGGACGTTCAAGCCGCTATACGCCAGCTGGACGAAGCCGGCTTTCTGCTCGACGGCAGTCACACGCCTGCCGGCATTCTTGATGATTACGAACTAAGCCGATGGGCTCGCAATATCAATTTTTTTGGCTCGTACTCGTCGATGCGGCAGAACAAGTACGAATTGCAGGGACGCCTGCGAGATGCCCGAATCACATTGCTGGGCCTTGGTGGTCTCGGGTCGCATCTGCTGCTTGACATGGCGGCAATGGGCGTGGGGCACGTCCGCGCCATCGAGTTCGACCGGGTCGAAATCTCTAACCTCAATCGACAGATCCTCTACCGAGACGGCGACATCGGGCAGGAGAAATTGCGGCTGGCCACCGAGCGAGTGCGCGATTTCAATCCACGAATTGAAATTGAGCCGGTGTCGATGCGTATCGGTTCGGCGGAGGACGTAGCCAGCGTGGCAGACGGCGCCGATCTACTGATTTGTGTCGCCGACCGTCCGAAGATGGAGATCATGCACTGGGTGAATGCAGGATGCGTGCAAGCCGGAGTGCCATTCCTGAACGGGGGGCTCGACACTCAACGCGCTATCTACTACACAGTGATACCAGGCACTACCGGTTGCGTTGAATGTTGGCGACTTGGAGTATTCAACAGTGACCCGACATCGGCTGCCTTGCTGCAGCAGAAGCGTGACCTGCAGATCGGCGGCAACAACGCGGCCTTCACGCCGCTGGTCACCATGACGACCGGCTTCATGCTGGGTGAGCTGACCCGACTCATCACCGGCATCGCGCCGCCAGTTGCCGCTGGTCGCCTGATGCAACTGCGCTTCTACGATTATGAGGTGAGCGAGGCGGAGCGGTGGGATAGGCTGCCCGAATGCACGGTGTGCGGCCAGCGCGATGACGCGCTGAACGGCCAGCCACTTGTTGGTGCGACTGCCTCGTGATCGCATGCGGAGGTGCATGATCAGTGCGCGATTACCGGCTGATTATCTTCGCCTATTTGACCTCATCACTGGGCAACTGGCTCTATAAGCTGACGCTGCCCCTGCTGGTCCTGCATATGACCGGCTCGGCCTTGACGACCGGTGCGATCTACGCGGTTGAATACCTGCCGTTCCTGCTGCTGTCACTTCCGGGCGGCGTACTCGCTGATCGGGTGAACCGCCGTTTGATGCTGGTGGCCGGTGACACCGTGTCCAGCCTGCTTGCGATCGTGCTGGCGATTGTCGTCACCGTGTCCGTGGACACGGTCTGGCCCATATTTGTGGTCGCGTTCTTGCTGTCTTGCGTCGATCCGCTGTATCACCCTGCGTTCCAAAGCTTCATCCCCGATGTATCACCCAAGGCCAAGCTGCCGCAGGCCAATGCCTGGATGCAAGCCGGTGACAATGCTATGGGTCTGGTGGGGCCCGTGATCGCGGGCGTGGCCATCAGCGTGATCGGTTACGAGGCCACCATCTACCTCGACGCCGCTACGTTCGCTGTATCGGCTTGCGCGATCCTTCTCATCCGTTACCACTCACCGCAAGTGACACCCGTCAACGGCAGCGGTAAGCGCCTGTCAGGGGCGGTCAAGGACATCCGCGAAGCCGGGGAGTACATCTTCCGACGCGACCGCATCCTCTTCGCCGGCGCGCTGACCTTCACGGGAACGAACTTCGCCATCTGGCTGGTCCAAGCCAACTTTATTTTTTACTTGACGACGTACCGCCACCTAAGCCCCAGCGTCATCGGGCTGGTGTTCGGTGCTCAAGGTATCGGCTCCGTACTCGGATCATCAATAGCGCCCTGGATCATCCGGCGCATCCCGCCAGGACGCGTGATCATCTTCAGCACCGCCGCGGCTGGCGTCGTCACCTCGAGCTTGATCGTCTTTCGACACGTCGTAGAGATCACCATCATCTGGGGGCTGCTCGCTGGATTTGGAGCCATCAACGTCGTGTCCTGGTTCAGCCTGCGCCAGCAAATCGTGCCGGCCTACATCCTCGGACGGGTTATCGCGGCAACGCGCATGCTGGCATTCACGTCCATACCTATCGCGGCTGTCGTGGCTGGCGCCCTGCAGGCCACGCTGGAGAATATCTACCTCATCATCGGTATCGCCGCCGCCTTCCGGCTCGGCGTCGCGTTGATAGCCTCACGCAGCGTTTTGTATAGGCGCCCGTCTTCGGCTAGGCCGGCGCCAGACGTGCCAGCAGCAGACTTGGCTGTGCCGGAAACAGAGTCGGGTAGCGGTCAGCGCTCATAGCGCGCCGCCGCGCCGCACGTCTGGCACCGGAAAACCCCGGCCTCGGCCACCGCCAGCTCGCCGTGCCCGACGCACGTCGGCGCCCCTTCAGCAGAGAGCACCACGTTGCCGATGCCGACGTCCCAGCCGCCTTCGACGTCGAGCAGCCGTCCGGCAGACCCGCCGCTGCCTTGTCGGGCCTGGTGCAGCGCCCGCACCACGGCGATGGCGGCGGTGGCGACCCGCGATCCCGGCGTCCAGCCCGCGAACGAGTTCGCCGACGGCAGGACGGGCTCGTCGCCGCGCATCCGGACCACCACGGCGCGGTCCTCGCCGGTGTCGAGGGTGAAGGTCAGCGAGTAGCAGCCGGGCTCGGCCAGAGCCTCGATCTTGGAGAGCAGGGGGTCCACCCCGCCAGTTTTCCAGACGGGCTGGCAGATCAGGACGTGACGCGGGTGATCTTTGGCTTCGGCTTGCTGGTCGGGCGGCCCGCGTGGGTGGGGGGAGCCGGATGCGAAGGCTTGACCACCGTCTTGCTGGGCTTCGGCGACGGATTCGCCTTCGGCTCCGTCCGGGTAGGAGCTGCGGCTGGCGCGCTGCCGGCTGGGCCGCGGAGGATGACCTGTGACGACGCCCCAGGGGCGCCAAGGGATGCCGAGGGGGTCGACGCTGGTCTCGTCGGACTCACTGAGCTCGGCGTCGGCGAGCGGGTCGGTGCGCTGCTGAGGGATGCGGAGGCTCTGGACTGGGACGGGCTCGCCGTCGCGCTTCCAGGCGGTTCGCTCGACGCAGCCGCCCGCTGGTCCGGCCGAGTCACGTCAGGCCCGGGAGGCACGTCCGTGGCGGGCGAGAGCAACACCACCGCCGCCACCACGGCTGCTACCACGAACGCCAGCACGGCTGCCAGCGCGACGACGGCGCCGCTGATGCGCCTGCTTCGGGCGCCTGCCATCCCGCGACCGGATTGCCCAGCGCTGCGGGCCGGAACGTAGCGGTGGCTGCCCGCCCGTGAGACGCGCCTGCGTGCCAGGGCCAGCGAGGCCAGCCCGGTCAGGGCGATCGCGCACAGCAGGATGTCAGCGCGCACGACGGCTCGTCCGATCAATCGCAGCCCCCGCCATCGATCGATCGTAACGCCGCTACTGGCACCGCGGGGCTTGCGTTATCTACGAGCAGCGCCGCTTCACTCGCGGTCGGAGAAGCGCTCCCACGCCGACTGCCTGGTCATATCCAGGGCTTCGCCGATGCGGGCCCACGAAACACCCCGACCACGCACCCGGCGCACCCACGTGGTCAGGCTGCCTTCGACCTGGCCGGCGACCCTGGCGATCTTGGGCAGCTGGTCGAGCAGTTGCTGATCGGTCATCTCCTGCCAGAACGGCAGCTCGGCCTGCGGGCCGGCCCCGTCGGGCCGATCCGCGGCGGCGGCGAGGATCTCGTTGCAGAGCTGCACGCACTCATCGCAGATGTAGATGCCCGGCCCGGCGATGATCTTGGCGACCTCCGGGGCCGGCTTGGCGCAGAAGGAGCAGGCGATCTCGACGGCGCTGGGCTCGACCGCGGGCTCGGTGACCGGTTGGGAAGTCATGGGGAATCCTCCAGTGTCAGGCTATTCCTGACAGCTTGTCAGGCTCACCCTGACGTGTCAAGGCCGGGCAGCAACGTAACAGGCCGGGGCGTCCCAGCGAGCGGCTGAACCGGCTGAGCCCGCGCTTTTGCTAGCGTGGCTTCATGCAGCCCGACCTCGCTGGACCTCCCTACAGGCCCGACGACGCCGGGCACGACCGGCCAGACGCCGGGCACGACCGGCTCAAGATCGGCGTCCTGGTCGTGGCCTTCAACGCCGAGTCCACCCTGCAGGCCACCCTGGACCGCATCCCCGACGCGATGCGCGCCAGAATCGACGAGATCCTGATCTGCGACGACGCCAGCCAGGACGGCACGGTGGACGCCGGCCTTGCCTGGCGCGAGGCCAACGAGGCGATCCCGACCACGGTGATCCGGCACGTCAGCAACCTCGGCTACGGCGGCAACCAGAAGGCCGGCTACCAGCTCGCGCAGGAGCGCGGCCTGGACCTGATCGTGCTACTGCACGCCGACGGCCAGTACGCCCCCGAGGCGATGGCCGACCTGCTGGCGCCGCTGGAGCGCGGCGAGGCCGACGCGGTGTTCGGCTCCCGGATGCTGGAGCCGGGCTCGGCCCGGGCCGGTGGCATGCCGCTGTACAAGTACCTCGGCAACCGGGTGCTCACCACGTTCGAGAACCGGCTGCTCGACTCGAAGCTGTCGGAGTTCCACTCCGGCTACCGGGCCTACCGGGTGTCGGCGCTGGCCGAGCTCCCGATCGCGTTCAACACCGACGACTTCGACTTCGACACCCAGATCATCATCCAGCTGCTCGACGCAGGCAAGCGGATCGTCGAGGTGCCGATCCCGACCTACTACGGCGAGGAGATCTGCTACGTCGACGGGCTGAAGTACGCCCGCGACGTGGTGCGCGACGTGCTGCAGTACCGGCTGACCAAGGTCGGCATCGGCACCCACCGGTGGGTGCCGGCCGATCCGGAGTACGCGGCCAAGGAGGGCGAGGGCACCTCCCACACCGTCATCACCGAGATGCTGGCGGCGATGCCGTCCGGGCGCCGGGTGCTCGACCTCGGCTGCTCCGGCGGCCGGCTGTCCGAGCGGATCCGCCAGCTCGGGCACAAGGTGGTCGGGGTGGACAGCCTTGAGATCGCCGGGGTGCGCAACCGGGTCGACGACTTCTTCCTCGGCGACTTGGAGGACGGCATCCCCGAGGCGGCCGGCGGTGACTTCGACGTGGTGGTCGCCGCCGATGTCATCGAGCACGTCCGTTACCCGGAGCGGTTGCTGCGCCAGATGACCGAGGTGCTCTCACCGAACGGCCAGATCGTGATCTCGACGCCGAACTTCGGTCACTGGTACTCCCGTGGCCGGGTCGCCGTGGGCGCCTTCGACTACGACCGGCGCGGCATCCTGGACGAGACGCACCTGCGGTTCTTCTCCCGCAAGAGCCTGCGCCGCACGATCGGCTCGGCCGGCCTGGACGTCCTGCAACTGGAGTACACCGGCCTGCCGCTGGAGGTGCTGACCCGCACCGACAGCTGGAAGGCCCGCTCGGCGCGCGTGGTGGACCGGCGGCTGGTGCAGCTGCGCCCGACCATGTTCGGCTACCAGTTCGTGGCCAGGCTGCGCCCGCACCATGCCGGCTCCATCACTCACCGTGCCTGACGTGGGCAGCCTCGACCGAGTCGCCAAGGCCCTGACGTGACGGCCTATTCCGAAACGGCGCGTGACCAGCCGGCCGGCGCGGTGACCGATCTGGCGTCCAGGCGGCAGATAAGCCGCCGCCGCTGGCTGGTGCTCGGTATCGCGCTGCTGGTGCTGGCGTTGAAGGTGACGGTCGCGGCCAGGACCTACGGCACCAATGACATCAGGCACTGGACGAACTTCGTCAACGGCGTCGCCAGCCGCGGCCCGGTGGGCGTCTACGGCATCGGCTTCGACCGGTCCTTCTACAACCACCCGCCGTTGATCGGTTACTTCCTGCAGTTCGTGGACTTCGGACGCCAGCACGGCTTCAGCATCGGCTTCACCATCCGGTCCACAGCCAGCCTCGCCGACGTCGGCTCGGCGCTGCTGATGTTCGAGATCCTGCGCCTGCGTCGCAGCCTGCGCGAGGCCACCTGGGCGGCCGCGCTGGTGGCGGCCAGCCCGGTGCTGTTCATCATCTCCGGCTTCCACGGCAACACCGACCCGATCTTCGTTATGTTCACCCTGCTGGCGCTGTACCTGCTGGCCGACCGCGACAAGCCGCTGGCCGCCGGCCTGTCGATGGGACTGGCGATCGGGATCAAGATCGTCCCGGTGGTGGCGATACCGGTGCTGCTGGTGCTGGCCTTGACCCAGAGCCGGCGGAACCTGCTGAGATTCGGCGCCGGCTTCACGCTCGCGGCCGGCGTCACCTGGCTGCCCGCGCTGATCGCGCACGGCGACGTGGTGCGCAGCAACGTGCTCGGTTACGCCGGCAGCGGCATCAGCCAGTGGGGCCTGATCCAGATCGGTCACTGGTTCGACGATCCCGGCTGGGCCGACTTCCTGACCGAGACCGGCCGGTTCCCGGTGGTGCTGCTGTGCGCGCTGGGCCCGGCGGCCCTGGTGTGGCGCCGCCCGGCCATGGCTGCCGAGGCGCTCGGCCTGTCGCTGGTGAGCTTCCTGTTCCTGGCCCCGGCGTTCGGGTGCCAGTACCTGGTCTGGGCGATGGCGGCGGCGTACCTGATCAATTTCGGTTGGGCGACCCTCTACAACCTGTTCGCCGGCGTGGTGCTGTTCAAGATCTACACCCGGTGGGCCCACGGTTTCCCCTGGGATCACGCCAATTACTGGGGCTTGGTCGGCGTCGAGCTGGTCGGGGCGCTGCTGCTGTGGGGGTTCCTGGGCGTGCTCGCCGTGCTCGGCGTCCGCCGCATCCGCTCCGCGCCCGGGGTGGCCGGGCCGCCTCTGAAACCCGGATCTCCCCGCCGCTCCCAGGCGCAGGCTCAGACCCGGTAACCGTGCTCGACGATGTTCTTCGCCGAATAGGCGTAGGCCTGCGGGTCATCCGGCGCCAGCGTTCCGAGGCCATCGACGTAGCGGTTGAACATGCAGAACGCCGCCGCGATCAGCACCGCGTCGTGGATCTCGAGGTCGGTGCTGCCGGCCTCGCGGGCGGCGCTGATCAGCTCCGGGGTGACGTCGCGACCGCTGACCTGGACCGCGCCGGCGATCCGCAGCAACGCCCGCAGCTTCGGTGACACCGGCGCGCTGTCGAGGTCGGCGCGGACCTGGTCGACCAGGCTCATGCCCTGCTCCAACTGGGCGGCCGCGAAGGCCGAGTGCGATCCGCAGCAGAACTGGCACTCGTTGAGCCCGGAGACGTAGGCGGCGATCAGCTCCCGCTCACCTGGTGGCAAGGTATGCGGCCCGCGAAGCAGCACCTCGGCCAGCTCGTTGAGGGGTTTAGCCGTTTCGGGACGGTAGATCATCGGCCCGGTGATGCCGGGGAACTGGTTCTCATCCACTCCCAGGGCGATGTGTGCCATTGCGCTCACGCTCCACTTCGATCGGTCATTAGCTTGTGTAGTGACACTATCTAATGGAGCTTCCGAGCGCGAGAGACGTCCTGCTTTGGGCACTGTCGAAGAGATCCGGGCCGGCCGGCTCAGCCGAAGCGGCCGGAGATGTAGTCCTCGGTCCGCTGGTCCGCGGGAGTGGCGAAGATCGTCTTGGTGGCGTTCAACTCCACCAGCCGGCCGTGACGCACCCCTGCCTCGTCGACGTCGGCGGTGAAGAAGGCCGTCCGATCAGACACCCGAGCCGCCTGCTGCATGTTGTGGGTCACGATGACGATGGCGAACTTCTCGGCGAGGATGGCCATCAGGTCCTCGATCTTGGCCGTGGCGATCGGATCAAGCGCCGAGCACGGCTCGTCCATCAGGATGACCTCCGGCTTGACGGCGATCGCGCGGGCGATGCACAGCCGTTGCTGCTGACCGCCGGACAGGGTGAGCGCGCTCTGCTTGAGCTTGTCTTTCACCTCGTCCCACAGGGCGCCGGATTGAAGCGCCTCTTCCACGAGGTCGTCCATGTTCGGCACTTTCATGCCGGTCACCCGCGGCCCGTAGGCGATGTTGTCATAGATCGACTTGGGAAACGGGTTCGGCTTCTGAAAGACCATGCCGATGCGCCGCCGGACCTCGATGGGATCAACCTCGGGCGCATAGAGATCCTGGCGCCGGTAGGAGACCTCACCGGTGACGCGCGCTCCGGGAATGAGGTCGTTCATGCGGTTCAGCGTCCGGAGCACGGTCGACTTCCCGCATCCCGACGGGCCGATCATCGCCGTGATCTGCTTGTGGCCGATATCCATGTTCACCTCGCGCACGGCCTGGTAGTCACCGTAGTACACCGAGAGGTCCCGGATGGTGAACAGCGGGCTGCGTAGCTCGGCGGAGCGGGGAGCGCGCAAGGCGACCTCGGGAGTCGGGTGGACCGGCGTCGGCCGTGAGGTCTGCTTCATCGATTGGATCATGATCACCAGCGCTTCTGATAGCGGTTTCGGAGGTAGATGGCCACGGAGTTCATCGCCAGCAGGATCACCAGCAACACCACGCTCGCGGCGGCGGCCAGGGTCGCGAACTCCTCGCGGGACTGGCTGATCCAGTTAAAGATTTGAATCGGCAGCACCGTGAAGGAGCTGTGGATGCCGGTCGGTGTGTAGGTGATGAACGTCAGCCCGCCGAGCAGCAGCAGCGGCGCGGCCTCGCCGATCGCGCGAGACAGCGCCAGGATCGCGCCGGTGGCGATGCCGGGGATGGCCTGCGGCATGACCTGGCGGCTGATTGTCTGCCACTTCGTCGCGCCGACCGCGTACGAGGCCAGCCGGATGGAGTTGGGAACCGACCGGATCGCCTCGCGGGCTGAGATGACGACGATAGGCAGCACCAGCAACGACAAGGTCAGGGACGCGGTGAGCACCGTCTGCCCGAAGCCGAGCCCCCTGGCGATGATGCCCAGGCCGAGGATGCCGTACACGATGGAGGGCACCGCCGCGAGATTCTGGATGTTGACCTCGATCAGGCGGTTGTGCCAACGCCGGTTGTCGGCGTACTCCTCAAGGTAGATCGCCGCCAGGACGCCGGTCGGCAGGCAGTAGAGCGCGGTGAAGGCGATCACCCATACGGTGCCGAGGATCGCCGAGCGAGCTCCGGCGTTCTGCGGACGCCTGATCGAGGGGAAGTTGTTGAACAACCGGCTGTCCAGCCGCGGCCAACCCCGGTAGACGATGTAGCTGACCAGGACCGCCAGGAAGACCACGCCGACGGCCAGGCTCAGAATCAGGACGCCCTTGAACACGCCTTCGCGGATCGGCACCCGGCGCCGTCGCAACGCCTCTTCCACGCCAGGCGCCGGCTCGGACTGCCGAGGCGTCAGGGTCGTCGTCACTCGTACACCTCTCGATACTTGCGGACGAGCCGGATGCTGACGATGTTCATCAGGAAGGTCAGCACGAACAGCAGCGACCCGACGGCGAAGATCGTCTGGTAGCCGATCGTGCCGGTGGGCTGGTCGCCGATGCCCGCCGCGGCGATGAACGCCGTCATCGTCTGCATGCCCTCAAGCGGGTTCCACGACAGATTGGGCTGGCCGCCGGCCGCGATCGCCACGATCATGGTCTCGCCCAGTGCTCGGGAGATCCCCAGCACGAAGGCCGCCACGATGCCCGACAGGGCGGCCGGAACGACCACCTTGGTGGCGACCTGCATCTGCGAGCTGCCCAGGGCGTAGGCGCCGTCGCGCAGCGCCGAGGGCACCGCGCTCATGGCGTCCTCTGACAGCGAGGCGATCGTCGGGATGATCATGACGCCCATGACGAGGCCGGCTGACAAGGCGTTGAAGATGTCGGGCCCGTCGCCGATCGGCCAGTGCTTTTGCAGAAACGGTGTGACCGCCGCCAGGGCGAAGAGGCCGTAGATGACGGTCGGAATGCCGGCCAGCACCTCGAGCACCGGCTTGAGCACACGTCGCGTTCTCGGCCTGGCGTACTCCGACAGGTAGATGGCGGCGCCGAGGCCCAGCGGAACCGCCACCAGCATCGCGATCAGGGTGATCAGCAGCGTCCCGGCCACCAGCGGCAGCACGCCGAACTTGGCGTCAGAGAACAGCGGCGCCCACTCGGTCGATGTCAGGAACTCTTTCGGGCTGACCTCTGTGAAGAACTCGAAGGTCGGCTCCAGCAGCGCGATGACGATGCCGACGGTCGCGGCGACCGACAGCAGCGCCGCCGAGAACAGCATGAGTTTGATGAGGTTCTCACCGACATGGCTACGCCGCCGGCCCAGGCCTCCGTCCTCGGGAGGCCTGGGCCCGGCAGTCGGTGGACCGGCCAGGCTCGCGCTCATCTACTTGGCCGAGCTCTTCAGCTTCTCCAGTGCCGCCTTCAGCTCCGACTCCTGGGTCGCGTTCAGCGGGATGAACTTGCTTTCCTCAGCGATCTGCTTGTGATTTGCGACGAAGTACTCGGCGAAGCCGAGGACCTCAGGCCGCTGGAGCGCCTTGGCGCTGGGATAGATGAACAGCGGACGGCCCAGTGGCTTGTAGGAGCCGTCCTGGACCGCGGCGACGCTCGGGGCGACGCACCCGCTGCCGCCGTCGATCTGCAGGGCCTTCAGCTTGCCGGCGTTCTCCTCGAAGTAGGAGAACCCGAAGTAACCCAGGCCGCCCTTTGACCCGCTCACTCCCTGCACCGTGACGTTGTCGTCCTCGGTCGCCTGGTAGTCGGTTCGGCTGGCGTCCTCTTTGCCGTTGATCTCGGCGGTGAAGTAGTCAAACGTTCCGGAGTCCGTGCCGGCCCCGAACAGCTTGAGCTCCTCCTCCGGGAACTCAGGGTCGACCTGGTTCCAGTTGTCGACCTTCGAGCCGGGCTCCCAGATCTTCTTCAGCTGCGCCACGGTCAGGCAGTCCACGAAGTCGTTGTCCTTGTTGACGACCACCGTCAACGCGTCGTTGGACACCATCAGCTCCTGGTAGGCGATGCCGGCCTTCTCGCAGGCCGCCTTCTCCTTGTCCTTGATCGGACGCGAGGCGTCTGAGATGTCGGTCTCTCCCCGGCAGAACTTCTCGAACCCGCCACCGGTGCCGGACGTGCCGATCGTGACGTTCACGCCCGGGTTCTGCTCCTGGAACAGCTCAGCGGCCACCGTGCTGAGCGGTGCGACCGTGCTCGAGCCGTCCACCTTGACGCTGCCGGACAGCTTGGCGGGGTTGGAGGAACTCCCACCCGCGCCCCCGGCGTCGGCCGAGTTGCCGGCTTCGGCCCCACCGCAGGCGGCCAGCGCCAGCGCCAGAACCGGAGTGATCAGAACAGGGGACCAGAGTCCCCGCCTCCTGCGTGCCACGAGAAATCGCTGCCCTCTCGACATGCCAGGCGCAGCGGCGCCCGACAACGTTGGCCACCGATCCGTTGCCGGTGATCAAGGCGATCAAAGTCGCGTCAGGTGAACAGCAGGCGAACGAGAGCAATCGGGGTGGCGAACCCTCGTCGAGCCCTTGCCGCCGACATCGCAGAGCAAGGCGAGCCGCCTGCCTCAGCGAGGCGAGCCGCCTGCCTCAGCCGGCGGCGAACTGGATGTCGCGGGCGAAGACCGTGAACCCGATGCCTTCATAAAGGCTGCGAGCGGCGTCGTTGTCGGCCTCGACGTAGAGCAGCACGACGCCCAGTCCCCGCTCGCGCAGGTGGCGCAGGCCCTCGGCGAGCAGCGCCTTGCCCAGCTTCAAGCCCTGGGCGTCGGGGTCCACGCCGAGCACGTACACCTCACCCATCGCCTCCGAGGTCTCGGTGTGCACCTTCGTCCAGTGATAACCGAGCAGGCGCCCGTCCCGGACGGCGAGCAGGAAGCCGGCCGGGTCGAACCAGGGCGCGGCGATCCGGTCGGCGAGATCGGCCTGGGTCCAGCGGCCCTGCTCGGGATGGGAGGCGAAGGCGCGGGCGTTGACCTCCAGCCACGCCTGGTCGTCGGCGCCGGGCTGGAACGGCCGGATGCTGACGCCGTCGGGGAGCCGGGTCTCAGGCAGCTCCAGGTCAGCCAGCGGGCGGCGCATCTGCAGCAGGGTCCGGACCGGTTGCCAGCCGGCCTGGGCCGCGGCCTGGGCCGCGACGCTGTTGCGCCCGTGCGCCCAGAGCCGAAGCCGGCCGGGATCGACCAGCCGCCCGGCAGCCTCAAGCAGCTCCGCGGCCACCAGCGGGTCGGTGGCCACCAGTTCCACCGCATGCGCTTGCTCGCCCGGGTCGAGCTGGGCGTAGCCGAGCAGCGCCGGGTCCTGGCCGAGGACGTCCTGCTGGTAGACCAGGTGCCGCACCGGCGGGCCGGCCTCCAGCCGCAGCAGCGACTGCTCGCTCAGCGGCGGGGTGTCGGCCGAGTCCGGACTCAGGCGTGCCAGCTTGCGGACCGCCTCAGCCAGGGCCGGGGTTAGGGTGGCGACGTCTGATATCGGCAAGGTCACCAGGCAAGGCTAGCCGCCCGCTCTTCAGCCGCTGCTGGGATTCAGGAGCTGCCGGCCGGAGCCCGCCGCGCGCTGAAGTCCGCCCCTGCCGGGGAGCTGTCCTCTGCTGAGTCCCCACCCCGGCTCCGCAGCCCCGGCTCGACCGGCTTGACGAACTTGTAGCCGACATTGCGGACGGTGCCGATCAGCGCCTCGCACTCGGCGCCCAGCTTGGCGCGCAACCGGCGCACGTGCACGTCGACGGTGCGGGTGCCGCCGAAGTAGTCATAGCCCCACACCTCCTGCAGCAGGTGCGAGCGGGTGAACACCCGGCCGGGGTGCTGGGCCAGGAACTTCAGCAGCTCGAACTCCTTATAGGTCAGGTCCAGGGTGTTCGACTTCAGCTTGGCGGTGTAGGTGGCCTCTTCGATGGTGAGGTCACCGACCTTCACCACGCCGGGCTCAGCCTCGACTATGGAGTTGCGCCGGGCCAGCGCCAGCCGCAGCCGGGCGTCGACCTCGGCCGGCCCGGCGGTGTCAAGCAGCACGTCATCGACTGCCCAGTCCGCCGACAGCGCGACCAGGCCGCCCTCCTTCAGCACCGCGATGACCGGCATGCCCACGTCCGCGGTGGCCAGCACCTTGATGAAGGCCCGGGCGCCTGCCAGGTTGAACCGGCCGTCGATCAGCACGGCGTCGGCGTCGCTGGTCAGCAGCGGGCTGACGTCGAATCCGAAGACGTTGACCTGGTGCCCGAGCAACCCGAGGGCAGGGAGCACTTCGGCGGTCGGCTGCGCAGCCGTGGTGAGGAGGAAGATCTCCATGACGCCTCCCGGCTGGGCCGGTAGTGGGTACAACGGGAACAATGCTCCCATGATGAGGGGTCCGGAACCTGTGCGCCTTCGGACAGCGGACGACATCGTTCTATCGGCTGACTATTACGCAGATGTTTCCGGCGGCGCCGGCGCCCCTGCCTACCTGCTCGGCCATGGCTTCACCGGGTCCTCCCGCACGCCTGAGGTGGTCTCGATCGCCGAGCGGTTGCAGGAGCTGGGCGGCTCGGTGCTGGTGCTGAATTTCAGGGGGCACGGAGCCTCGGAAGGCATGTCCACGATCGGCGTGCACGAGGTCGCCGACGTCGAGGCCGGGGTGGGCTGGCTACGCGCTAGGCGCCCCGATGTGCCCGTGGTCACACTCGGGTTCTCGATGGGGGCCTCGATCGTGATCCGGCACGCGGGCCTGGGCGGTGACCCCGAGGCCGTGGTGGCGGTCAGCGGCCCCGGACGGTGGTACGAGCGCGGCACCGACCCGATGCGCCGGCTGCACTTCGGCGTCGAGACCCGGCTGGGCCGGCTGGTGCTGCACCGGGCGTTTCGGACCCGGGTGGGCGGCGGCTGGGACGAGCTGCCGGCCTCGCCGGTGGAGCTGGCGGCCTCGGTGACCGTGCCGCTGCTGGTGGTGCACGGCGACGCCGACCCGTACTTCGGCATCGAGCACGCCCGGATGCTGGCCGCCGCGGCGTCGCGCTCGCAGCTGTGGATCGAACCCGGCATGGGACACGCCGAGAACGCCATGACCGCGCAGCTGGTGGAGCGCATCCACGGCTGGGCCCGCCGAACGGTCGGGCCGTCTGCGACCATGAGCCGGTGACCTCGGACACCTCCACGCCAACCGACACCTCGCCGGCGCCGGCCGCGGCTGCCGCTGTGCAGATCCAGTTGGCGGTGCTCACCGCGCTGGCCGGCGGCGCGCTGGCCGCCGGGTCCTACCTCGGCGTCGTGGGCCTGCTGGTCGCGATCTGCCTGGTGCAGCTGTCGCTGGCGCTCAGCTGGCTGTTCGGCACCGCGGTGCCCGGCCGCAAGGGCGGGCTGGCGCTGGCGGCGCTGGCGGCCGCCGGCGCCGACGCCGCGATCATGCACTGGCCCGACAGCGGCTACTCGCCGGTGCTGGGAGTGCTGGGATTGGCCGTTCCGCTGCTGTTCCTGCACCAGCTCGCCAGAGGTGTGGTGCGCACCCGGGTGCTGGAGTCACTGGCCGACATCACCGTGCTGCTGGTGGCCCTCGTCGCCCTGGCCGGTCTGATCGTGCTGCGCAGGCAGGGCAACGGCGACATCCTGGCGCCGGCGGCGCTCGGCGTGATCACCGCCGGCCTGGTGGCCAGTCACTTCACCGACGCGGTCTTTCCGGCGCCCCGGTTCGACCCCGCGGTCGCCCGTGGGCTGCCCGCCCTGGTCGTCGGGGTGCTGGTCGGCGCCGCGGTCGGGCTGCTCAGCCTGCACCGGGTGATCGACCTCGCCGGCGGCCGGGCCGCTTTCGTCGGCGCCGCGATCGCCGCGGTGGCGTGCCTGCTGTCCATCGCGGCGTCGTTCAGCGGGGTGCATTCCAGCCTCGCTCCGGCAGGGACGGCCGGGCCTGCCAGCCCTGCTGTCCGGCTGCGTCCGGTGGCCGCGGTCCTGATGACCGTGGCGCTGAGCACGCCGGGCGCCTACGTCCTGGTCAACGCGGTGTCGGGCTGACATCGACCGCGCACTTGGCCGCCTTCGCTGAGGTGGCTAGTCTTGGAACCACTATGGGTCAGTTGCTCACCTCCCGACGCGCTGTGGATCTGTGCCGCGTCGGCAGCGCGCTGTGTCCCCTCTTCTGATCGGGTAGCCCAGACCGGCCTCAGCCGGGGACTGCCCCACCCCTCGCCGCGTGCGGCAAGCGCTCTTTCGCCACCCCGCCGCCGCGCCGCTTTCGTCCTACGCCTTCCCACACCGATCAAGGAGAACCATCTCATGAGCCGCTCCGAAGCGCTCGTCTCGGCCGACTGGGTCGAGCAGAACCTCAACACTCCGGGCGTGGTGATCGTCGAGGTCGACGAGGACACCGCCGCCTACGACGGTGGGCACCTCGAGGGTGCCGTCAAGCTGGACTGGAAGCAGGACCTGCAGGACCCGCTCCGCCGCGACTTCGTCGACAAGTCGGCCTTCGAGGCGCTGCTGTCGGCCAAGGGCATCAGCAACGACGACACCGTCGTGCTGTACGGCGGCAACAACAACTGGTTCGCCGCCTACGCGTACTGGTACTTCAAGCTGTACGGCCACAACGACGTCAAGCTGCTCGACGGCGGTCGCAAGAAGTGGGAGCTGGAGGGCCGCGAGCTGTCCAAGGACGCGGTGTCGCGTCCGGCCACCGAGTACCGCGCCCAGGACCAGGACCTGTCCATCCGGGCGTTCCGTGACGAGACGATCGCCGCGATCGGCGCCAAGAACCTGGTGGACGTCCGCTCGCCCGACGAGTTCTCCGGCAAGCTGCTGGCCCCGGCCCACCTGCCGCAGGAGCAGTCCCAGCGCGGTGGCCACATCCCGACCGCGGTGAACGTGCCGTGGTCGAAGGCTGCCAACGAGGACGGCACCTTCAAGTCCGACGAGGAGCTGGCCAAGCTCTACGCCGACGCTGGGCTGGACACCGGCAAGGACACCATCGCCTACTGCCGCATCGGTGAGCGCTCCAGCCACACCTGGTTCGTGCTGCACGAGCTGCTGGGGCACTCCAACGTCAAGAACTACGACGGCTCGTGGACCGAGTACGGCTCGCTGATCGGCGTCCCGATCGAAAAGGGAGCCTGAGCGCGTGAGGATCGCAGCGAGCGTCAGCGAGCGAGGACCGGAGCGAGCGGCCGATGAGCGCTCGCGCGAAGAGGAAGTGAACTACTGATGTGCGGAGCACCTGCCCAGACCCCCACCTTGCCGGCGCACGTCGACCTCGCCAAGGAGACCGTGATCTACGGGACGGTCTCCAAGGACGAGGCGCCGGTGCCGGGGGCCTACGTCCGGCTGCTGGACTCCACTGGTGAGTTCACCGCGGAGGTGCTGACCTCGGCCACCGGGGACTACCGGTTCTTCGCCGCGCCGGGTGAGTGGACGTTGTCGGTGCTGCACAACTCCGGTTCGGTGCGCCAGCCGGTCAGCGCGCCGGCGCCCGGCCTGGTGGAGGCCTCGCTCGTCCTGTCCTAGCCGCTCGTCCTGTCCTAGCCGTTGGGCATTGTGGCGGCCCGAATCCGCGCGCCGATCGTCAGCCAGCGCGGATTCGGGCCGCACAACAGTTCAGGGCAACAGGTTCAGGGCAACAGGTTCAGGGCACGCTCAGTAGACCAGCGCTCGGGCGTCGGGCTGAAGGATCTCATCGACGAAGGTCGCCGCCCCGGCGATCCGGACGCCGGGGATGAGCTGCTCTGACGTGATGGCTCGTCGCTGGGCGCACTGCGTGCACACCGTCAGCGTGCCCAGCTCGAGCACCGCGTCGCGCAGCTGCGCCAGCGGCGCCGAGTGCGGCAGCACGAAGCTCTCGGCCCGGCCGGGAAGCCCGAACCAGGCGGCGTCACCGGTCAGCCACAGCGAGACGGCGGCGCCGGCGGCCGTCGCGGTGGCAGCGACGGTGAAGGCCTGCGCGCACCGCTCGGCGTCCTCGGCCGCGGCGGTGCACTTGATGACCAGGGTGGGCATGATCGGCGTACGGGAGGGTGTGTCCACAGCGACTATCCTCTGCTCATGGAGTCGTTTTTCATCATCCTGCTCATCGTGTCGTTCCTGGCGATCGCCGGTATGGCTGCCCTCATCGTGGGCAAGCTGTTCGCGGGCCAGCAGTAGGTGTCCGAGCTCTTCCCGCCGGCGGTCGCCGGCTCACCGCAGGGCTCCGAGCCCGCTGGGCCCGGGCCTGTCGTGCCCGAGCCTGGCGACACCACCGACCTGCGAGCCGGGCCTGAGATCAATCCGGCGCTGCTGGCGGTGCTGGGGCTGGTCGGGCGCTGGTCGGGTTTCGGCAGCGGCGCCAAGCCGGTCACCGGGGAGGAGTTCCGGTACGCCCAGCGCCTGAGCTTCGCCCACGACGGGCGGCCCTTCCTGGCTTATGAGTCGCGTGCCTGGCTGCTCAACCCGGACGGCTCAGTGCTTCGGCCGGCGTTCCGCGAGAGCGGCTTCCTGCGGATGGGCGCCGCCCAGGACGAGTTGGAGCTGGTGCTGGCGAGCGTGGTGGGCATCATCGAGGTGTTCACCGGGGTGGCCGGCGACTCGCGTTGGGAACTTGCCACCGCCGGCGTGGGATTCACCCCGTCGGCCAAGCAGGTCGCAGGCGAGCGCCGGCTGTACGCGCTCAGCGGCGAGCAGCTGGTGTATGTCCAGGAGTTGGCGTTGACCCAAGGGGACTACCGGCCGCACCTCAACGCAGCCCTGACCCGCGACTGACCTGCCTGCGGAAATGTGAAAACCCCGAGCCGGTTCACCGTGAACCTGCTGCCGGTCGGACAAGCCCGGCGACTCGGGGTTTCAGAAGGTCACCGGACTAGCCGGCGACCTCCTTAGGTGTCCGAGAGCGCATCAAGTTCTGGACCACCTCCTTTCCAATACGTCCACAAAGATACTTCGCGACGCCAGATCCGGCCACTCTTTTTGCCAGGCGGCCATACCATGGACCGATCATGGCCCACCAGCATCCCGCGCCGCCTGACTCGCTGGCCGGCCGGCTCCGCGAACGCGGGCTGCGGATGACCCCGCAACGTGAGCGCGTTATGGCTGCCGTGACTCGTCTGGTGCATGCCACTCCTGACCAGGTGGCCGAGGCGGTGCCTGAGGTCGACCTGACCACGGTGTACCGGACGCTGGAAGTCCTTGAGCAGATCGGCATGCTGGCCCACACCCACCTCGGGCACGGAGCGCCGTCCTACCGGCTCGCCGGCGACGACCACGTGCACGTGGTCTGCCACCACTGCTCGTCCGTGGTCGACGTCCCAGCGGGGCTGGCCGACGACCTGGCCGCCCGGCTGCTGGCCGAGCGCGGGTTCGTGCTCGACCGCTCGCACTTCACCGTATTCGGAGCCTGCGCCGACTGCGCCGCCCGCACTGCCCGCACTGCCGGAGGGACCCCATGACCGACTACCGCTCACCCCTGCTGGACTGGCCCGGCGCCGTCGAAGCCGGCGGCCCTGACGCCGGGACCGCCTGGCACTACGGCGACCCGCTCGGCGAGCAGCGCCGGGCGGCGGCCGGCGCCGGCCTGATCGACCGCTCGCACCGCGACGTGCTGGTCGTGCCCGGGCCGGACCGGCTGGGCTGGCTGCACGCGATCTGCTCCCAGCACCTGAGCGCGCTGACCGACGGCGACTCCACCCAGGCGCTGGTGCTCTCACCCAACGGCCACGTCGAGCAGCACTGGCAGCTCACCGAGCTCGGCGACCAGGTCTGGATCGACACCGAGCCGCACGCCGCCGACGAGGTGCTCGGCTACCTGCTCAAGATGCGATTCATGAAGCGGGTGGAGCCGGCCGTGGTCACCGCCGAGTACGCGGTGCTGTCGCTTTTCGGGCCTGACCTCGCGCAGGTGCTCGAGCGGGCCGGACTGCCGGTTCCCGACACCAGGGCCCTCGCCTTGCCGGGCAAGGGCTTCATGCGCCCGGCGCTGACGGCCGGCGGCCCGGTGGACCTGATCCTTGACCGGGCCGAGCTGCCCGCGATCGCCGCCCGGCTCCGCGACGCCGGGGCGCACCCGACCGGCAGCTGGGCCGCCGAGGCCCTGCGGGTCGAGCACCGCCAGCCCCGGCTGGGCATCGACACCGACCACCGCACGCTGGCCCACGAGGCGGGCTGGATCGGCTCGGCGGTGCACCTGGACAAGGGCTGCTACCGCGGCCAGGAGACGGTGGCCCGGGTGCAGAACCTGGGCAAGCCACCGCGCCGGCTGGTGCTGCTGCACCTGTCCGGGGACTCCGAGCAGCTGCCGACGCCCGGTAGCCCGGTCGAGCGCGACGGCCGGACGGTGGGCTTCGTCGGCACCGCGGTGCAGCACCACGAGCTCGGGCCGATCGCCCTGGCCATCGTCAAGCGCGGCCTGTCCGGCGACGACGTGCTGAGCGTGCCCGGGCACTCGGCGGCGCTGGACCCCGCCGACGCGGTGGCTGAACTGCCTACCGGCTTCGCCGGTCACGCGGGCAGCACCTCCGCCAGCGCCTGACCGCCCTAGGTCTGGCCTGCCGTCCCTGATCGGCGGCCTGCCGTCCTGATCAGCGGGCTGGGAGTCCTCGCAGCCGGAATGAGCGCGTTCGCTCAGCGCTGAGTGGTGTCGTAAGTGGCGAGGCCGAGAGCCGACCAAGCATGCAGAAGCTGCCGGTCGCCTGCTGCGGCGACAAGGTCGGCGTCGTCAAGTTGGCGGGCCGACGCGCAGTGGACCGCGTCGTGGCCGCGGAGGTCGTGTCGGTGAGCGAGCTCAGCCGCATCACCAATGAGGGCCTCGTCGGCCTCGACGATGTCGAATTGGGCCCACAGATCCTCCAAGGACCGCAGGGCCGCTTGGTGGGTTGCCGTCGTGATGCGGTCAAGCCGCCGGGCCTGTGCCAGAGCCGCGGCTGTCTCGACGTAGGCGAGGCGGCTGGAAACCACGGTGTCCGCGTCGTCGAAGAACCTGCGGCAGGAGGCGCTGCTCGGTTCGGTGATGAGTAGCGGAACGAGGGCGGACGTGTCGAGGTAGCCGATCACCGTCGCTGCTCGGTCACCAGGTCGCTGACGGCGCCGGTGGCTGGAAGCGGTTCGGGAGAAGGGCGCTTTCGGCCGGCGGCCTTGGTCACCCGCCCTTCGGCGATCAGCTGCTCCAGCCGGCTCGGTCGATCGACGGGAACGATTCGGGCGATGGCGCGGCCGTGGTCGGTGATCGTCACCGTGCCACCGGCCCGGACGTCGGCAAGGTGCCGGCTCAGGCTGTCACGCAGTTCCTTGATTCCGACATCCATGGATCCCCCAAGTGGCGAACATAACGTGCTCAATTGTAGCCACTTTAGGCGCTCCAAGGCCCTGGCTCTGGTTGCCATCGCCGGGGCGTCTCGGTAGTAGTGGACTCATGACACGTTTCGGCTACACCCTGATGACGGAGCAGAGCGGTCCCAAGGAACTGGTGCGCTACGCGGTCGCCGCCGAGCGGGCGGGGTTCGACTTCGAGGTCTCCAGCGACCACTACTTTCCCTGGCTGGAGTCGATGGGCCACGCGCCCTACGCCTGGTCGGTGCTCGGCGCGGTGGCCCACGCCACCGAGCGGGTCGACCTGATGACCTACGTGACCTGCCCGACGATGCGTTACCACCCCGCGGTGGTCGCGCAGAAGGCCGCCACCCTCGGGCTGCTGTCGGACAACCGGTTCACCCTCGGACTCGGGTCGGGGGAGAACCTCAACGAGCACGTGGTCGGCGAGGGCTGGCCGGTCGCGGCGGTCCGGCAGGACATGCTGGCCGAGGCCATCCAGATCATCCGGGCCCTGCACACCGGCGAGCTGACCACCTGGGTCGGGGAGTATTTCCGAGTGGACTCGGCCAAGGTCTGGGACTGCCCCGACGCCGGGGTGCCACTGGCCATCGCGGTGTCGGGAGTCCGCTCGATCGCGGAGTTCGCGCCGCTGGCCGACCACATGGTCGGTATCGAACCCGACCCGGAGCTGATCCGGGGCTGGGATCAGACCCGCGGCGATGAGGGACTGCCGGACAGCCGCAAGATCGGTCAGATTCCGATCTGCTGGGGGCCGGACAAGGACGCCGCGATCGCCCGGGCGCATGAGTTGTTCCGGTGGTCCGTCGGCGGCTGGGCGGTCAATGCCGACCTGCCGACCCCGGCCGGCTTCGAGGGCGCCAGCCAGTTCGTCCGGCCTGAGGACGTGGCCGCCTCGATCGCCTGCGGACCGGACCTCGACGAGCTCGCCGAGTCGGCGCGGCCGTTCTGGGAGGCCGGCTACACCGACATCGCCCTGGTGCAGGTGGGGGATGAGAACCAGCAGGAGTTCCTGGACAAGGTCGCCGAGCCGCTGCTGGACAAGCTGCGAACCGCGTCCGGCTCCTGAGCGCGTGTCGACCGCCGTTCGGGCCCGGGCCGTCTTGACACCTGGGTAGGGTGGGTTTCGAGGGCGAAAGGATCACTCGTGAGCCTGCGAAAGACCTTGCTGTCCTGGCCGGTTCTGCGTCAGATCAGCGACTCGGACCCGCTCGGGCGTGGTCGGGCGGTGCAGTCCCAGCGCACCGCCCAGCTGACCGCCCGCACCGAGACCGCCGACCGGATGGTCAAGAGCGTCTGCCCGTACTGCGCGGTGGGCTGCGGCCAGCGGGTTTACGTCAAGGACGAGAAGGTCATCGGCATCGAGGGCGATCCGGACTCGCCGGTCAGCCGGGGTCGGCTGTGCCCGAAGGGCTCGGCCAGCGAGCAACTGGTGAACTCGCCCGGCCGACAGACCGCGATGCTGTACCGGCGTCCGGGGGGCCTGGACTGGGAGCCGCTGGACCTGGAGACGGCCACGGACATGATCGCCGACCGGGTGATCCAGAGCCGGGCCCGCACCTGGCAGGACGCCGACTCCCACGGCCGGCCGCTGCGCCGCACGCTCGGGATCGCCTCGCTGGGCGGGGCGACCCTGGACAACGAAGAGAACTACCTGATCAAGAAGCTGTTCACCGCCCTGGGCGCGATCCAGATCGAGAACCAGGCCCGTATTTGACACAGCGCCACCGTCCCCAGTTTGGGGGCCTCGTTCGGACGTGGCGGCGCCACCTCCTTCCTGCAGGACCTGCAGAACTCTGACTGCATCGTCATCCAGGGCTCGAACATGGCCGAGTGCCACCCGGTCGGGTTCCAGTGGGTGATGGCGGCCAAGGCCCGTGGCGCCAAGGTGATCCACATCGACCCGCGGTTCACCCGCACCTCGGCGCTGGCCGACCAGCACGTGCCGCTGCGGGCCGGCAGCGACATCGTGTTCCTCGGCGCGATCGTCAACTACATCCTGTCGAACGAGAAGTACTTCCATGAGTACGTGCTGGCCTACACCAACGCCGCCACCCTGCTGCGCGAGGACTTCGCCGACGTCGACGACCTCGACGGCGTCTTCTCCGGCTACGACCCAGAGACCGGGATGTATGACACCTCGACCTGGTCCTATCAGGGTCAGGGCGACAGCCCGGCCGCGGGATCGCGCACCGAGCCGGACTCCCGAGCCGACGACGCCGGCAGCGGCGGCAGCGGTCAAGAGAGCGAGACCTCGCAGGGCGAGCGAAGCGGCGGCCACGAGATGGGCGGCCACGGCGCGAAGCTAGAGCACGCCGAGGTCGAGCGCGACGAGACGCTCCAGCATCCGCGGTGCGTGTTCCAGGTGCTCAAGCGGCACTACGCCCGTTACACCCCCGAGCTGGTCGAGCAGGTCTGCGGGGTCGCGCCCGAGGACTTCCTCAAGGTCTGCCAGGCGGTCACCGACAACAGCAACCGCGAGCGCACCACCGCCTGGGTGTACTCGGTGGGCTGGACCCATCACACGGTCGGCGTCCAGTACATCCGCGGCGCGGCGATCATCCAGCTGCTGCTGGGGAACATGGGCCGCCCGGGCGGTGGCATCATGGCGCTGCGCGGGCACGCCAGCATCCAGGGCTCGACTGACATCCCGACGCTGTACAACCTGCTGCCCGGCTACCTGCCGATGCCCAAGGCCGGCGAGCACGATGACCTGGCTTCCTACCTCGACACCATCCGCAGCACCGAGCAGAAGGGGTTCTGGGCCGAGGCCGAGTCCTACACGGTCAGCCTGCTCAAGTCCTACTGGGGAGACGCGGCGACTGCTGACAACGAGTTCGCCTTCCATTATCTGCCCAAACTGACCGGCGACCATGGCACCTACCAGACCGTGATGGACATGCTCGAGGACAAGGTCGAGGGCTATTTCTTGCTCGGCCAGAACCCGGCGGTCGGCTCGGCGCACGGCAAGATGCAGCGCCTGGGCATGGCGCACCTGAAGTGGCTGGTCGTGCGCGACCTCAACATGATCGAGTCGGCGACGTTCTGGAAGGACGGCCCCGAGATCGAGACCGGCGAGCTGCGGACCGAGGACATCCAGACCGAGGTGTTCTTCTTCCCGGCTGCCTCGCACGTGGAGAAGGACGGCACCTTCACCCAGACACAGCGGATGCTGCAGTGGCACCACAAGGCCGTCGCGCCGCCCGGAGACTGCCGCAGCGAGCTGCACTTCTTCTTCCACCTCGGCCGCAAGATCCGCCAGCGGCTGGCCGGCTCGACCGAGCAGCGGGACCGCCCGATCCTCGACCTGACCTGGGACTACCCGGTCGACGCCGAGGGCGACCCGTCGGCCGACGCGGTGCTGCGTGAGATCAACGGAGTTCACCTCAGCGGTGAGAAGGTCGGCCAGCCGCTGAAGCTGTTCACCGAGATGAAGCCGGACGGCTCCACCTCGGGCGGCTGCTGGATCTATTGCGGGGTCTACGCCGACGGCGTCAACCAGGCCGCCCGCCGCAAGCCGGGCCAGGAGCAGTCCTGGGTGGCGCCGGAATGGGGCTGGGCGTGGCCGGCCAACCGGCGCACCCTGTACAACCGGGCAGCCGCTGACCCCGACGGCAAGCCGTGGAGCGAGCGCAAGGCCTACGTCTGGTGGGATTCGGAGCAGCAGCGCTGGACCGGCCACGACGTGCCGGACTTTCCCGCCGACCGGCCGCCGTCCTACCGTCCCGAGCCCGGCACTGCCGGCGTCGCGGGGCTGGCCGGTGACGACGCCTTCATCATGCAGTCCGACGGCAAAGCCTGGTTGTACGCGCCGGAGGGCATCCTGGACGGCCCGCTGCCGGCCCATTACGAGCCCGCCGAGTCGCCGGTGCGCAACCCGATGTACCGGCAGCAGGCCAATCCGACCCGGCAGGTCTTCCCTCGTCCGGACAACCTGCAGAACCCCTCGCCGCCTGAGCCGCACGCCGACGTTTTCCCTTATCTGTTCACCACATACCGGCTCACCGAGCATCACACCGCCGGTGGCATGAGCCGGTGGCTGCCCTACCTTTCCGAGCTGCAGCCGGAGTTCTTCTGCGAGGTGTCGCCGCAGTTGGCGCGCGAGCGCGGGCTGGCCCACCTTGGCTGGGCCACCATCGTCACCGCCCGCACCGCCATCGAGGCCCGGGTGCTGGTCACCGAACGGGTGACGCCGCTGCTGATCGACGGCAAGCAGTTCCACCAGATCGGCCTGCCCTACCATTGGGGGGTGGGCGGTTCGGCGCTGGTCAGCGGCGACTCGGCCAACGACCTGTTCGGGGTGACGCTGGACCCGAACGTGCACATCCAGGAGACCAAGGTCGCCAGCTGCGACATCCGGCCCGGCCGGCGGCCGACCGGGCCGGCGCTGCTGCGCTTCGTCGCCGACTACCGCCGTCGGGCCGGTATCACCGTCGAGACCGGCAACACCAAGCGGACACCGGTCGATCCGATGGAGTCCGCTCCGTCAGCGGCGGGCCCGCTCGACGCGACCGGACCGACGCCAGCCCCACCGCAGGAGGACTGATGCCCAGCCTGTCCGGACCGCTCGATGACCCCGCCGCCGACGCAGGCTGGCAGGACGCCCAGCCGCGCAAGGGTTTCTTCACCGACACCTCGGTGTGCATCGGCTGCAAGGCCTGCGAGGTCGCCTGCAAGGAATGGAACGACGTTCCCGACGATGGGTTCAACCTGCTGGGTTCCTCCTATGACAACACCGGCTCGCTGAGCGCCTCCACCTGGCGGCATGTGGCCTTCATCGAGCAGCCGGCCAAGCCGGCCGGCAACACCGGCAACACCGTCAGCCTCGGCATGCCGAGCACCGTGCGTCCGGGCGAGGCGATGAGCCCGGACTCGGCGGTCGACTTCCGGTGGCTGATGTCCTCGGACGTGTGCAAGCACTGCACCCACGCAGGCTGCCTGGACGTCTGCCCGACCGGTTCGCTGTTTCGCACCGAGTTCGGCACGGTGGTGGTGCAGGAGGACATCTGCAACGGCTGCGGTTATTGCGTGCCGGCCTGCCCGTTCGGGGTGATCGACCGCAGGATCGGCGAGCAGGGGCAGAAGAACGTCGGCATCGCGCAGAAGTGCACGCTCTGCTACGACCGGATCGGGGCCGGCAACACCCCGGCCTGCGCGCAGGCCTGCCCGACCGAGTCGATCCAGTACGGCGATCTGGACGAGTTGCGCGAGCGGGCCGCGGCCCGGCTGAGCACGTTGCGCGAGCAGGGCGTGGACTCGGCCCGGCTGTACGGCCAGAGCCCGGACGACGGGGTCGGCGGGGCCGGGGCGTTCTTCTTGCTGCTGGACGAGCCGGAGGTCTACGGGCTGCCGCCGGACCCGGTGGTGCCGACCCGGGACCTGGCGCAGATGTGGCGCCACGCCGCGCTGGCCGCGGCGTCACTGCTCGCGGGCGCGGCGGCGGCGTTCCTCGGCGGCCGCGGGTGAGCGAGCACCAGGCCGAGCTGCGCGCCGAGGGGCGCGCCGACCAGCCGGTGCAGTCCACGGCCGGGGCGCTTGACTCGGGGCGTCAGCGGCGCCGGGGCGGGCGGCGTCGGCGCGACGAGCACCAGATGGTGCCCGATGCCACCTTCACCTCCTACTACGGCCGGCCGGTGGTCAAGGCCTCGCCGTGGGAGGCCGACATCCCGGCCTACCTGTTCCTCGGCGGGCTGGCGGCCGGCTCATCCCTGTTGGGCGCAGGCGCCGGGTTGACCGGCCGGCCGGTGCTGCGCCGCGCCGGCCGGATCTCGGCCCTGACGGCGATCAGCGTCAGTTTCGCCGCCCTGGTGCACGACCTGGGCCGGCCGTCGAGGTTCGTCAACATGCTGAGGGTCGCCAAGCCCACCTCGCCGATGTCGGTCGGCACCTGGATCCTGACGGTCTACGGACCGCTGGCCGGGGTGGCCGGAGCGGCTGAGTTGCTGGCGCCGCTGGCCGGCCGGCTGCCCGTCGCGGCGCGCCCGCCGGTGCGGCTGCTGACCCGGCTGGCCGGGCCGGCCGGGCTCGGCGCGGCGGTGGTGGCTCCGGCGGTGGCCTCGTACACCGCGGTGCTGCTGAGCCACACCGCCACCCCGACCTGGAGCGCGGCCCGCAAGCACCTGCCGTTCGTGTTCGTCGGCTCGGCGGCGGCGGCCTCCGGCGGCCTGGGCATGCTGCTGGCGCCGGTGTCCGAGGCCGGGCCTGCCCGCCGGCTGGCCCTCGGTGGCGCGCTGCTGGAGCTGGGCGTGGAGCGTGCGATGGAGGCGTCGATGGGCATCACCGCCGAGCCGTTGCACCTGGGCGCCGGCGGCGTGCTGATGCGGGCCAGCAAGACGCTGACGACGCTCGGGGCGCTGGGCACGCTGCTCAGCCGGCGAAGCCGTGTCGCGTCCGGGCTGGCGGGGGCTGCTTTAGTGGCCGGGTCGGCCTGCACCCGGTTCGGCATCTTCGAGGCGGGCCAGGCCTCAGCGCGGGACCCGAAGTACACCGTGGTGCCGCAGCGGCGGCGGATCGAGGCCGGCGAGTCCGCCGGCGCCTGAGCCAGCCCAACCCTGCCCCAGCCCTGTCCCTGTCCCTGTCCCCGCACCTCAGCCGCACGATGCAGCAGGGGCCGGATCAGCGGACTCGCAGGATGGTGTCTTGGCGGGGGACGAACTCGCCGATCACCGCGCCTCGCGGCCCCAGGCCGGCGGCGCCACCGGTCGCGATCTCGCCGGCCAGCAGCAGGCCGCCGCTGGTCTGGGCGTCGGCCAGCAGCAGCAACTGGTCCCATCTAACGGGCGTGTGAGTTAGCTGATCGGTCCGCATAAGATAGCCGGATGCTGCAGGACTACAGATTGCTCGCCTCGAACGACCTTGAGCTCCTCGAAAAGCAAACGCTGCGAATGATCGTGCAAGCGCTTCAGCAGTACTCGCGCGAAGCACGAGAAATTTTCGAGACAACGCTCGCAACCAGTGGAACTGAAGTAATCGTGCTGGCCGAGGACCTTACTCAATATGCGCTGGAGGTGGCCGAGGTTTACCCTATAAATAAGCGCTTCGCGGGCTTTATAGACTACAAACGGGCACGATGGCTTCCTACCGGAGCTGGCTTGTTTCCGCAGATCCTTCTCGTGGACGCGAAGGCCTCCAAGGAGAATAACCGCGACACCTTGCAGGCGTCGCAACTGCCAATGGATGCGGATTTCACGACGTCCGCAGGGACTATTGTGCACCTAGCGGCAGGCGTACCGCCGCACATGGACATCATCGCCGTGGATGGAGCGATTCTGCCCGCCGTGACAACTTCTATGTTCGTTCACTTCTACTACCGGGATCTTGATAACGATCCTGCGGGTCGTTTCCGTGAATTGATGGATATTTATATTTTGGCTATCCCACACAATTTGTTAAAGTCAATCTACAATCCCAATGCGACAACAACTTTCTTTGGTCAGGGTAAGCACAGCCCCGCCCTTGGTGAGACACCGCGAATTCGAGTGTACTTCCCTCGACTACGGGCAGCATGTCCATGGCGATTGCAGCAGCTGAGCTATGCAGGCAGCCAGAACGGATTCACATCTGCGCGATGGCGTGATATTGGCGTATCGGGTCAGGAGACTAACGACCCTTTCCTCTACCTACCGCGGTAGGAACTAGCCTGCAAATAGGGCTGTATGAAGTCGGCATTGATGTCTATGCCGATGAACCGACCGCCTAGCTCACGGGTGACAAGACCGGTCGTGCCAGATCCCATAAACGGATCTAGACAGCTACCGCCGGGGGGTAGCGTCGCGCTCAGCGCACGGTGAGCTAGGCGACGTGGCATCACAGCAAGATGTTCTCCACGATTCGCTGCGACAGGCACCGACCAGACATCGCCTGGATTGCGCCCAGCGGGGTGGTTCCGAAACACATTGTCACCAATTTCTACGCGCATCGCCTCGTCGAACGTGTCGTCGAGATGCAATAAGTTCTGCAGCTCTAGCCATGTCTCCGGGGGTGGGAGTCTCGCCCCGATTGGGTCAGTCCGAAAGTAGTGACGAGTGCGCTCAAATGGCTGCGCTAGCTGCTCGGATACCCATCGAATTGTCCGTCCCTCACGCTTCAAAGCGTCACGGAGATATCTCGCTAGCTCCACCGACTCAGGAGCATTGGGGCGCCGCTCTACTTCCTTCAAGCCATCGATTGTCGAGCGGTGCCGGGGCGAGTTGAGCCAGCGTCGTAGCTCTTGCTTTCCCTTCGCTTTGCCATTGACGTCTCCGCTTTCGGCGCGAACTCGCTCGATAGTGTCATCCGTCGCGTGAGGTATCCGGATGGCGTCCAAGTCGAAGAAGTAGCGCTCCGATTTAGTAAGGAGAAATATCGGCTCCCATGTGTTGGTCAATCGGTCGACGACGCTGCTCGGCATCGCGTTGGGCTTCTGCCAAACAGCGACGTTCCGAACCCACCAGCCGTCGTCTTCGAGGGCGAGCGCGACACGGAACGGAACCAGACTTAACTGCTTGCTACGCCGCCATCCAGCACGTGGAGGCAACCCGTCCACGGTCACGGTGCGGTTGAAGTAACTGTCGCCGATGTTCAGCCAGGCGCTTCCGTCGTCCGCCAAAACGCGGTAGACCTCACGGTAGATCTTGACGAGGCGTTCGACATAGTCGTCGACCTCCCGTTCTAGTCCCAACTGCTCCTCATGGCCGTAGTCGCGTACCGCCCAGTAAGGCGGCGACGTCAGGCACGTGTTGACAGATGAGCTGGGCAGCTGAGCGAGGGCTGCCGTGGCGTCGTCTGTGAATAGCGCGTAATCATCGCCTTGATACCTTGCGGCGCTGCGGAGCTCGGCCCACGTGTCGAGGCCCGCTGGTTGGCCGAGCTTAGAACGTCCTCTCATGTTACGAACTCTACGGTCGACCGCTGACAGTTTCTGGTCGGCACGCTGTCATCAGCGATTGGCCGTCTGGACTCCCGGGTGTTGGGAAGGAGCGAAGTCATCTGACTCGCAGGATGGTGTCTTGGCGGGGGACGAACTCGCCGATCACCGCGCCCCGCGGACCCAGCCCGGCGGCGCCGCCGGTCGCGATCTCGCCGGCCAGCAGTAGCCCGCCGCTGGTCTGGGCGTCGGCCAGCAACAGCAACTCGTCCTCGCCCACGCGGAAGTCCAGGTGCGGACGCACCCAGTCGAGGTTGCGCCGGGTGCCGCCGCTGACGAAGCCGTCGGCCAGGGCCTGCCGGGCGCCGTCGAGGTACGGGACCGCTGCGGCGTCGATCACCGCGGTGACCCCGGAGGCCCGGGCCATCTTGTAGAGGTGGCCGAGCAACCCGAAACCGGTCACGTCGGTAGCCGCTGACAGCCCTGCCCCCAAAGCCGCGGCACAGGCGGCGGCGTTCAACGTCGTCATCGAGGCGATCGCCTGCTCGAACACCTCGCCGGTGGACTTGTGGCGGTTGTTCAGCACGCCGACGCCCAGCGGCTTGGTCAGCGTGATGGCCTGCCCGGCGCGCGCGGCGTCGTTGCGCAGCAACCGGTCAGGATGGGCGATGCCGGTGACCGCCATGCCGTACTTGGGCTCCGGGTCGTCGATGCTGTGCCCGCCGGCGACCGGGCAACCGGCCTCGGCGGCGATGTCCAGGCCACCGCGCAGCACCTCGCGCAACAGCTCGGTGGGCAGCAGGTCGCGCGGCCAGCCGAGCAGGTTGATCGCCAGCACCGGGCGGCCGCCCATCGCATAGACGTCCGACAGCGCGTTGGCGGCGGCGATCCGTCCGAAGTCATAGGCGTCATCGACCACCGGGGTGAAGAAGTCGGCGGTGCTGAGCACGGCGGTGTCGCCGTTGATGCGCACCACCGCGGCATCGTCGCCGTCGTCCAGGCCGACCAGCAAGTCCGGCGAGCCGGCCCCGATCAGGCCGGCCACGATCGCTTCGAGCTCGCCCGGTGGGATCTTGCAGGCGCAGCCGCCGCCGTGGGCGTACTGGGTCAGGCGATAAGTCGTGGCAGTCACCCTGTTGAGGCTAACCACCCGGAGTTGATCACGTCACCTGGAGCTGATCACCGCCGCCGATCACCGGGCGGCTAGCGTGGCTGGCGGAGGCGTACGTGTTCCTGGTGGGCACCCCGGTCTTCAAAACCGGTGAAGTCGAGTACCTCGGCTTGGCGAGTTCGATTCCCGTCCGCCTCCGCACACCCTTGCCAGCACCAGCCAGCCAGTCAGCACCAGCGCCAGCACCAGCACCAGCACCAGCACCAGCACCAGCCAGTCAGACCCAGCACCAGCCAGTCGGAAGGAGCGCCGTGACAGACCCGCGCCGCCAGGTGCCCCGCACCGACGCGCTGCTGGCCGACCCGCGGCTGGCCGAGGCGGCCGTCCGGCTCGGCGGCGCCCGGCTCAAGGCCGTGGTCGTGGCGGTGCAACAGCTGATCCGCGACGCAGAGCTGGCGCCGGAGCAGGCGGTGCCGGCCGTGCTGGCCCGGCTGCCGGTGGCGGCGACGTCGCTGAACCGGGTGCTGAACGCGACCGGCGTGGTGCTGCACACCAACCTCGGCCGGGCCCGGTTGTCCGAGCCCGCGACGCAGGCGGTGCAGCGAGCGACGGGTTATGTCGATGTCGAGTTCGATTTGGTCAGCGGACGACGGGCCCGCCGAGGCCGAGACACGCTGGCCGCGCTGGCTCACGCCGTGCCCGACGCCGAGGCGGCGCTGGTGGTCAACAACGGCGCGGCCGCTCTGCTGCTGGCCGTCACCGCGCTGGCCGCCGGCCGCGAGGTGGTGATCAGCCGGGGCGAGCTGGTCGAGATCGGCGACGGTTTCCGGCTGCCCGAGCTCGTCGAGTCCACCGGCGCCCTGATCCGTGAGGTGGGCACCACCAATCGCACCCACCTGGCCGACTACGCCGCCGCCGTCGGCCCGCGGACCGGCTGCGTGCTCAAGGTCCATCCCAGCAACTTCCGCATCGACGGCTTCACCGCCGGCGCCAGCATCGCGGAGCTGGCGACCCTGCCGGCGCCGGTGGTCCTCGACATCGGCAGCGGCCTGCTGCGGCCGGACCCGCTGCTTGCCGACGAGCCGGACGTGACCAGCAGCCTGCTGGCGGGCGCGAGCCTGGTGACCTGCAGCGGCGACAAGCTGCTCGGCGGCCCGCAGGCCGGCCTGATCTTCGGGCAGGCTGAGCTCGTGGAGCGGCTGCGCCGGCATCCGCTGGCCCGGGCGCTGCGGGTGGACAAGCTGACGCTGGCCGCGCTGGAGGCCAGCGTGCAGGGCCCGGCCACCCCCACCGAGCGCTACCTGCACGCCGATCCGGACGAGTTGCGCCGGCGCTGCGAGCGGGTGGTCGCCGCCCTGCCGGCCGACCTCGACGCCGAGGTGACGCCCAGCGACGGCGCGGTGGGGGGTGGCGGCGCGCCCGGTCTGCGGCTGCCGGGCTGGGCCGTGTCGCTGCCCGAGAGCTACGCCCAGGCGCTGCGCGCCGCCGAGCCGGCCGTGATCGGCAGGCTCGAACGCGGCCGGTGCCTGCTCGACCTGCGCTGCGTCGAGGAAGCCGAGGAGGCCGCGCTGATCGCCGCCGCCTGCTCTGCCGCTGCCGGGCTCGCTGTCACCGCCGGGACGGCTGCCGCCGGGTCGACCGCCGCCGGGTCGATCGCCGCCGGGTCGACCGGCGCCGGGCCAGTCACCGACGCCCGCCCGGTCGCACGCTGATGCGGGTCATCGCCACCGCCGGCCACGTCGATCACGGCAAGTCGCGGCTGGTCCGGGCGCTGACCGGCATGGAGCCCGACCGGTGGGCCGAGGAACGCCGCCGGGGCATGACCATCGACCTGGGCTATGCCTGGACGACGCTGCCCTCCGGCGAGCAACTGGCCTTCGTCGACGTCCCGGGCCACCAGCGGTTCGTGACCAACATGCTGGCCGGGGTGGGCCCGGCGCCGGCGGTGCTGCTGGTGATCGCCGCCGACGAGGGCTGGCGCCGGCAGACCTCTGAGCACCTCGACGCGATCGACGCCCTGGGCATCCAGCATGGCCTGGTCGCGGTCACCCGCAGCGACCTGGCGACCCCGGATCAGACCGCGGCGGTGATCGCCGACGCCCGGCAGCGGGTGGCCCGGTCCAGCCTCGGAGAGGTGCCCGCGCTGGCGGTCTCGGGCGAGACCGGGGCCGGCGTCGAGCAGCTGCGGCAGGCGCTGCAGCGACTGGTCACCGGCCTGCCGGCGCCGAGCCTGGACGAGCGGGTGCGGTTGTGGGTGGATCGGGCCTTCACCGTCAAGGGCAGCGGAACGGTGGTCACCGGCACCCTCGGCGCCGGTCGGATCTCGGTCGGCGACGAGCTGGAACTGGCTGGCCGTCCGGTGGTGGTGCGGGGCCTGCAGCAGCTGGGCAGCCGATGCGAGCAGGTCCAGGCGGTGGCCCGGGTGGCGGTGAACCTGCGCTCGGTGCAACGGCGCGAGGTCGGTCGCGGGGACTGCCTGCTGACGCCCGGCGCCTGGTGGTCCAGCGACTGCCTGGACGTGGCGCTGGACCCGCTGCTGGCAGAGCCGCAAAGCCGGCAGGTGCTGCACATCGGCTCGGCCTCGATCCCGGTGCGGCTGCGGGTGCTCGGCACCGAGCCGGTGGCCACCGCCCGGCTGAGCCTGGACTGGCCGATCCCGGTGCAGGCCGGTGACCGGGCGGTGCTGCGCGATCCGGGGCAGCAGAGCGTCACCGCCGGAGTGCGGGTGCTCGACGCCGACCCCCCGGCGCTGACCAGGCGAGGCTCGGCCCGGGTCAGGGCCGCCCAGCTGGCCGACGGCACGGCGACCGGGCTGGCCGACCAGGTGCGCCGGCGGGGCGCGGTCAGCCGGGCCACCCTGACCGCGCTCGGGGTGCCGGTCACCGACACCGCCGGCGTTCTGACGCGCGGGGACTGGCTGATCGATCCCGACACCTGGCGGCACTGGCAGCAGGCGCTGCTGGCCGCGGTCGACCGGCACGCGGCGGCCGAGCCGTTGCGCCCCTGGATCAGCGAGGACGCCGCCCGGCAGGCAGCGGGGCTGCCCGATCCCAGGCTGCTTGCCGAACTCGCCGCCGGGCTGGGACTGCAGGCCGCCGCCGGACGGATCGGCCGGCCGGAGGCCACCCCCACCCTGGGCGCGGCGGAGCAGTCGCTGCGGTTGATCGACGAGCGCCTGGCCAAGGACCCCTTCGACGCCCCCGAGCGCAGCGAGCTGTCCGAGCTGGGACTCGGGGTGAGGGACCTGGCCGCCGCGGCCGGCGCCGGCCGGGTGCTGCGGCTGGCGCCCGACCTGGTGGTGGCGCCGGACGCCGCCGAGCGCGCCCTGGCGCTGGTGCGGGCGTTGCCGCAGCCGTTCACCGCGAGCCAGGCCCGGCAGGCGCTGGGCACCACCCGGCGGGTGGCCCTGCCGCTGCTGGAGCACCTCGACGCCGTCGGCCTGACCGTCCGGGTCGACGGCACGCAGCGAGCCGTGCGCGCCTGACCCGGGCAAGATAAGAGCAGACTACGGCGCAAGAAGCCGAATGTGAGAGGAACCGATCATGAGCGTTCGGCACGGCGTCCTGTTCGACATCGACGGCACCCTGGTCGACACCAGCTACCTGCACACCGTGAGCTGGTGGCAGGCGTTCCGGCAGGCCGGGATGGATGTCTCGATGGCGCGCATCCACCGGGCGATCGGCATGGGCGGTGACCATCTGGTGCACGAGGTCACCGACGGCGCCGCCGATGACCGCACAGAGCAGCTCACACTCGGTCACGACGCGCTGTACTCGGCTCACTGGCCGGCGCTGCGGCTGCTGCCCGGCGCGCGCGAGCTGGTGCTGCACTGCCACCAGGCCGGCCTGGTCACCGTGTTGGCGAGTTCGGCCAACAGCGCCGAACTGGATGTCCTCACCCGGGTTCTGAACCTCGACGACGTGATCGACGCGGCCACCGGCTCAGCCGACGCCGACAGCAGCAAACCCGATCCCGACATCGTCCAGGTGGCGCTGGACAAGGCGGGTCTCCAGCCGGAGAACGCCGTCTTCGTCGGCGACGCGGTGTGGGACGTGCAGGCCTGCGCCAAGGCCGGCCTGCGGTGTGTCGGGCTGGAGTCCGGCGGCACCAGCGCCGCGGAGCTGCTGGAAGCCGGCGCGGTGCAGACCTACCGCGACCCGGCCGACCTGCTGGCGCGCTTCGCCGGCAGCCCGCTGGATTTCAGCTGACAGTAGCGATGTGACTGCACTTCGTTGCATGAATTAGGTTCTCACCGCTGACCCGTTGACCCACGCCGCGTCGTCCATATCATTGGTTGCGTGTCAGGCGTCCGATGTTTCCCACGAATGGCCTGTAAATATCAGGGCAATCGGCATCGTGCAGGTAAAACCCCCTTTACGTGGCACCGCATGCTTTCTGTGTCTAGACGGCTTCGCTCAGGTAAGCCGATCGCGTACCCGGGGCGTTCACCTGTGTGCATATGACCGTTCCGCGAAGGAGCACACACGTTGACCATCAACGAGGATCTCATCGCAAACCCGTTTGACCTTGCAGGATCAGACGACACCCCACTGGCGATCGACGGCGGCGCGCCGGTCCGCAGCACCCCTTGGCCGACCTATGACAAGGGCGCCGTCTGCGTGTGTCCCGAGGACGAGGATGCCGCGATACGCGCGATTCGCAGTCATCTGTTCTTCCGCTATGACTACCGGCCCTACTCCCAGACCGAATGCGGGCAGTTCGAGCGCGAGCTGTGCGACTACTTCGGCGTCCAGCACAGCCTTGCCGTCACCAGCGGAACCGCCGCGCTGGCGCTGGCCATCATGGCCGCCGGAATCGCGCCCGGCTCGCTGATCGCCTGTCCGGGCTTCACGTTCGTGGCCACCCCGAGCGCCATCCTGATGGCCGGCTGCCGACCGCTGCTGGTCGAGGTCACCAAGGACCTGCACATGGATCTGGATGACCTGCGGCGCCGGTGGACACCGGAGGTCAAGGCCATCATGGTCGTGCACATGCGGGGCTTCGCCGCCGACGTCGAGGCGTTGTCCGACTTCGCCGACGAGATGGGCGTGCCGCTGTTCGAGGACGCGGTGCCCGCGCTCGGCGTCGAGCTGAAAGGCCGCAAGCTGGGCACTTTCGGCCTGGCCGGCGGCTTCAGCACCCAGTCGGACAAGTCGCTGAACTCAGGCGAGGGAGGTTTTCTGGTCACCGATGACAGCGCGCTGCACGCCCGCGCGGTGGTGCTCGCCGGCGCCTACGAGGGCCGCGTCGGGCGGCACTTCGGGGACCGTCCGCCGCCGCTGGACACCGATCTGAGCCTGCCCCTGCTCAGCCTGCGAATGGATGAGATCCGCGCCGCCCTGCTGCGTTCGGAGCTGGTGCGCTTGCCGGACCGGCTGGCCTGCTTCCATCGCAACTACGACTACGTCGCCACCGCGCTGGCCGACGTCAAGGGCATCGACATCCGCCAGCCGGTGGCGCCGGACGCCTACCTGGGAGAGGCGTTCATCTTCCGGGTGCCCGGCGGCCGAACGCCCGGAGGCGCAGCGCAGTGGTTCGCCGACGCGCTGTGCGCCGAGGGGATCGACGCGCGCAACCTGGGCTCGTCCAGGGACGCCAACGTCCGGGCGTTCTGGAACTGGCGGTTCCTGTTCGGCGCCGCCGGGGTCCCCGAGATCCAAGCCCAGCTGCCGGTCACCACCGGGTACCTGCAGGACTCGGTCGACGTGGCGCTGTCTTCCACGCTGCGCGCCGAGGACTGCGATCACCTGATCACCGCGGTCCGCCGGATAGCCCGCACGCTGCGTCAGCAGCGCTCAGACGGCTCAGCGGAGCGACCTGTGCGATGACAGCAGTCGCCCAGACCGACGCACTGCCCCGCAGAGCACTGGTAGGCCCGTTCGGCGGCCTGTTCTTCGGGTACCTCGGTCTGACCGCCGCGATTCCGGTGCTGCCCGAATTCGTCCGGGACCGCTACCGGGCCTCGGACTTTCTGATCGGGCTGGTCGTCACCGCCACGGCGCTCACCGCGCTGCTGATCCGGCCGCTGGCCGGCGGGCAGGCCGACTACCGGGGCAACCGGCTGGTGATGCAGGTCGGCGCGGCGATCCTCGCGCTCGGTGGACTGGCCTACTTTCTGCCGGTCGGGCTGGCCGGCCTGGTGGTCAACCGGTTGTCGCTGGGCGTCGGCGAAGCCGCGTTGTTCACCGCCGGCGCGGTCTGGGTGGTCTCGCTCGCCCCGCACAGCCGGCGCGGCCAGCTGATCGGCCTGTACGGGGTGAGCATGTGGGGCGGCATCTCGGCCGGCACGTTCCTCGGCGCGGTGCTGCGCGACCTGGGCTACGGGGCGGTCTGGACGCTCTGCGCCGTCGCGCCGCTGGTCGGGCTGGCGTTGATCAGCTCCGCGCCCGCGCCCCCGCGCCCGCCCGGCCCGCGGAAGAAGACCGGCCTGATGCTGCGCCCGGCGCTGACGCCGGGGCTGGCGTTGGCGCTGGCCGCGGGCGGGTACGCCGCGCTGGCCGCCTTCGTCGTCCTGCACCTGTTGGACCGCGGCATCGACTCCGGCGTCGTGGTGCTCAGCTGTTTCAGCCTGGTCTATGCCGGCACCCGGCTGGTGATCGGGCGGCTGCCCGACAAGTACGGCCCGCGCCGGGTGGCCACGGTGTGCGCGAGCTGCGAGGCGGCCGGCCTGCTGGTCATCGCCGTGGCGCCGAACCTGCCGATCGCCCTTCTGGGCAGCGTGGTGATGGGCGTCGGATTCTCGTTGCTGCACCCGTCGCTGGCGCTGATGGTGATGAACCGCACCGACAGGAGCCAGCAGGGCGCGGCGCTGGGCGCCTACACCTCGTTCTGGGATCTGGGGGTGGCTGTGTGGGGTCCCCTGGGCGGCGTGATCGCCGGCGCCCTGGGATACGAGGCCGTCTTCGTGGTCGGCGCCTGCTGCGCCGTGGTGGCCGCGGTGATGGCCCTGCTGATCGCCGAACCGAGTGATCAGCCGGTGGCGGTGGCTTAGAGGGGAAAGCCAGTGGAGGAATCGGAAATCACCGTTCTGTGCATCACCGGATGGTGTCGCAACGGCAGCACCATCATCGGCAACATCCTCAATGAGGCGCCCGGCGTCTTTCATGTCGGCGAGCTGCACTTCCTGTGGAAGAACTCCGCCGGACGTGGGGCCAACAGCCTGTGCGGCTGCGGCGCGGTGCTGACCGAGTGCCCGATCTGGGCCGACATCCTGCCGGTGGGCCGGCCGGCCGGGATGTCACCGGCCGACTACGCCGACCTGGTGATCGCCCGGCAGCGGGGCTTCGCCCGCACCCGGCACACCTGGCAGATCATCGGCCGTGGCCTGGACTCCGAGGGCGTGCGTCAGCACGCCGAGCTGATGAGCCGGGTCTACCGCGCGATCGCCCAGCGCACCGGCGCCCGGGTGATCGTCGACACCACCAAGATCCCTGGCGAAGCGGCTCTGTTGCCGCACCTCGACGGTGTGCACCCGGTGTTCGTGCACCTGGTCCGTGACCCGGTCGCGGTCGCCCACTCCTGGCGAGCGCCGAAGGGCTACGTCTACACGATGTCGGCGAGCAGGAGCACCGCCTACTGGCGCGGGTTCAACCTCGCGTCCCGGGCCATCCTGCGCCGCTATCCGGAGCAGTCGACGCTGCTGCGCTACGAGGACTTCATCGCCGATCCGGCCGCGACGATCGCGGAGTTGCTCCGACGCTGCGACGTCGATCCCTCGAGCAACCCGGTGGACGGGCGCACGGTGCAGCTGCACACCAACCACACCGTCACCGGCAACCCGGACCGGTTCCGGACCGGGGCCACCGTCATCCGGCCGCACGACGACTCCTGGACCCGCGGGTTGCCCCGACAGGCCCGGCTGGCCGCCATGCTGCTGTCCTGGCCGATGTCCTGGCGCTACGGCTACCGGCACCGGGGTGGTTTGCGGGTCAGACCCCGGCCCGTTCAGCCGGCGGCCGCGGTCAGCTCACAAGCCTCCTCACCGAACCTGGGGTCGGGGGGTGCGCCCGGTGGATCTGGGTCTTGAGGACAAGGTGGCGCTGGTCGCCGGCGGTTCGAGCGGGATCGGTTTGGCGGTGGCCACCGAGCTGGCCCGTGAAGGCGCGCATGTGGCGATCGCGGCCCGGGGCGTCGAGCAGTTGGACGCGGCCGTCGGCAGCGTCAAAGAGGTGGCCCGCGGCCGGGTCACCGGCGCCAGCCTGGACCTGACCGACCCCGAGGCCGCCCGGCGTTGGGTGGATGAGGTGGCCGCCGAGTTCGGGGCGCTGCACATCGTGTTGGTCAGCGGCGGCAGCCCGCCGATCGGTCCCGCGTCGCGGTTCGAGTTCGCCGACTACCAGGCCGCGGTGGACAAGGTGCTCTACCCGGCGGTCGCCGTGGCGCTGGCCGCGGTGCCGCATCTGCGAAGCGCGGGCTGGGGACGGCTGCTGTTCGTGGCCTCCGAGACCGCCGTCGCGCCGATCGGGCCGCTGACCCTGTCCGGGGTCACCAGGGCGGCGGTGGTGCGCTTCGCTCAAGGGCTGGCCGCCGATCTCGGCCGGGAGAGCATCACGGTCAACGTCCTGGCGCCAGGCGGCGTGCGCACCCCTCCGATGGAACGGGCCGCTGCCAGGCTGGCAGGTGATTCAACCACCGTCGAGGCCACTCTCGCGGCGATGGGAGAGCACAGCGCGGTGGGCCGGTTGGCACGTCCGGACGAGGTCGGCGCGGTCGCCGCGTTCCTGGCCAGCGAGCGCGCCTCCTTCGTCACCGGCGCGGTCCACCTGATCGACGGCGGGGCCGGCGTGGTCGGACCGGACCTGCCGCACCTGACCGGCGCCGCCCCGGGCGCCTTCACCTTCACCTGAGGCAGCTTCACCGTCGCGCACACGCACGTTGGAGAAAGGAAGATCATGACCACCACCGGCCAGTCCTTCACCGAGCATGACGTGGAGGGCTTCTTCGACGAGACCACCCAGACCTATCTGAGCTTCTGGGACAGCGAGGGCGTGCTGCATACCGGTTACTTCGCCGGTCCCGAGGACGAGGACTACCGGGCGGCGGCTGAACGCACCTCTGACCTGCTCGCCGCCGAGGCAGGCGTCACCTCGCAGTCCTATGTGCTGGATGTCGGCTGTGGTTGCGGCAATTTCCTGTTTCACCTGGCACAGCGCTACGGCTGCCGGGGTGAGGGGTTGGATCTGAGTCTGGAGCGGGTGAGATTCGCCCAGCGACAGTCGGCATCCGAGCGGCGGGCCGGTCTTGAGCTGGCCTTCACCCATGGCTCGGCGACGAAGATGCCTTATGCCGACGGCACGTTCAGCCATGTGGTCAGCCAGGACGCGCTGTTCCTGGTGCCGGACAAGCCGCGTAGTCATGCAGAGGTCTACCGGGTGCTGGCGCCTGGCGGCGTCTTCGCATTCTCCGATTTCCTGCAACCGAAGCAGGACATCAGCGAGCAGGCCCGTACCCATGTCTATGACCGGGTTCGCTGGAGCAGCGGTTACTCCTTCCTCGACTACCAGGCCGCTTTGGAGCGCGCCGGCTTCCAGGTGCTGTCGGCACGCAACCTGGTGACCCACATCAGGCAGACCTACGGCGTGCTCCGGACCGTGGCGATCCAGCGAGCCCAAGCCACTGACGACCCGGCGGCCCGGGAGTGGATTCTCGCCTTCGCCGGCTCGTGTTCGGAGATACAGCTGGCGATCGACCGTGGCGAATTCGGCTGGGGCGTCTTCGTCGCCCGCAAGCCGGCCGGCGCCACCACCTGATCACCTTGTGCGAATCGAGAGGAAGACATGTCAATCCCACAAACCATAACCGTCAAACGGACCCTCGGCGAGGTCGTGGCCGATCGACGGTCGCAGATGTCGCCGGGTCGCCACTTCTTCGAGGCTTACCGCAAGGACGGCCTCGACGCGGTGGTCGACTTCGATGTGACCGTCACCGACGCGCTGCCCAGCTTGCGCCGTAAGCCGCGCTTTCCGGTCCGGAACATGCTCAAGATCGTCAACCTGTCCGAAGACCCCAGGCAGCTCTACTGGCACGAGACCACCCGGCAGCCCGGAGACCCTGAGGTGACGTTCGGCCAGGAACGGCGGGAGCTGGCCAATCACTTTCACCTGTCGCCCATCCCTGAACTGCTGACCACCACGGCGTGGGTGCAGGTGCCCGACGGCCTGTGGCAGGACGCGCACGCCTTCGAGTCCTTCATCAACTACCGGTTGATCATCCGGCTGTGCACCGCGGAGAACTACACGATCTTGTGCGGTGAGACCGGCTTGCTGAGTATGCCGCAGATCCCTCGGATCACCTCCAAGGCGCCGTTCACCTCGACGATCATGGCGGCCTGCGACGAGATCGAGCAGATGGGTTGCACCGCGGACGGGCTGGTCCTCAACCCGGTTGATTACTACCGGTACCTGGAGAGCAGCCGATTGATGGACACGCTGGAACGCAATGGCGTGTTCATCGTCCGGACTCGCCTCGTGGAGCCCGGCACGGCGCTGGTCGGTGACTTCGGCCATGGCGCGGAGCTCTTTGACGCCGGCCGGTCGACGATCCGATTCGCCGAGCCGCCACCGGGGACGTTCAACCGACCCGGCATCGCGGTGAAGGCCGAGATCTACGAGCGGGTGGTGGTGAACCTGCCGTTCACCTTCTACCTGGTGACCTTGTAGGCCCACGGTGCCCGACCGGCCGCTGACCGGCTCGTCCCACGAGCCGGACGTGTTGGTGATCGGGGGCGGCGCCGCCGGGCTCTGGTGCGCCTACTTCCTGCGCCTGGCGGGGCACACCGTCACCGTGCTCGACCGGGACGCGGTGGGCGACCCGGTGGCCTGCTCGTACGGCAACACCGGTTTCGTGGCCAACGGCGGTGTTCCGCTGGCCGGACCGGCGGTGCTGCGCCGCGGATTGCTCTCGGCGCTACGGCCGGACGACCGGTTGGCGCTGCCGCCGACCCTGGACCGCCGGCGGTTGCACTGGTTGTGGCAGCTGCACCGGGCGGGCCGGCCGGAGCAGGTCCGGCGCAGCGCGAGCGTGATGGCCGAGCTCAAGCGGCGCAGCCTGGAGATCCTGCACGGCTTGCGGGTCAGCGACTTGCCGCACCCTGACTTCACCGCGACCGGCGTGGTCCAGGCCTACAAGACAGCCGACGCCTTCGCACGGGCTCGCCAGGCGCTGCCACGGGCCTTGGCCGCCGGGGTGCGGCTGCGCGTCCTGGAACCGGACGAGCTGCGGGCGCTGGAACCGGACACCGAGTTCGACATCGCCGGCGCGCTGTACAACGAGGGCGCCGGCTTTCTGCGAGTGCCCAGCTTCATCGTCTCGCTGGCTCGGACGCTGACCGAGATGGGCGTCGACCTGGTCGAGAACTGCGCGGTCGAGGGCTTCGAGGTGTCCGGGCGCACGGTTCTGGGCCTGCGCACCGACCGCGGGGACTTCCGCCCGCGCGAGATCGTGGTGGCGGCGGGCAGCTGGTCGGGGACGCTCGCGCGGCTGCTGGATGTCAATCTTGAGCTGCAGCCGATCAAGGGCTACAGCATCACGGTGCGCAGGCCCGACAACGCCCCGCGCGGACTGGTGTTGCTGGTGGAGGGGACGGTCGCGGTGCGGCCGTTCACCGATCAGCTGCGTTACGGGGGCGACATGGCGCTGAGCGGCATGGACACCTCGATCTCGCGGCGGCGGGTCGGGCGCATGCTGCAGACCGTGCACGCCCACCTGCCCGCCATGTCACGCACCGAGACGCTGCAGGTGTGGGCCGGGCTGCGGCCTTGCACCCCGGACAGCCTGCCGTTCATCGGCCGGGCGCCGGCCTATGACAACCTCACCGTGGCCGCCGGCCATGGCCACAGCGGCATGGGCCTGACTCCGGTGGGCGGGCAGCTGGTCGCTCAGCTGATCGAGGGCAGCCAGCCGTCGATGGACCTGGCGCCGTTCCGGCTGGACCGCTACAACACGCCACCGCCCTGGCTGCGTCCCCGCGCCGCCCAGCCCGTAGGAGGACTCCGATGACCGCCGCCCTCTCCGGCAGCCCGTCCAGCGCGCCGATCGGGGTGATCGGCCTGGAGACCATCTTCACCAAGATCCCGGGACACATCCGCAATCGGAGCACCTTCGGCTTTCCGGTTCTCTACGAGGTCGTCCGGGGCGCCACCGCCGAGCGGGTGGTCACCCAGGCCGATCCGAGCCTGATCGAGCCGTTCTGCCGGGCCGCCCAGAAGCTGCAGGCGCGCGGCGCAGCCGCCATCACCACCGGCTGCGGCTTCCTGGTGCTGTTTCAGAAGCAGCTGGCCGACGCGGTGACCGTTCCGCTGTTCGCCTCCAGCCTGACCCAGCTGCCGATGGTGCGCCGGATGATCTCCGCCGATCGGAAGGTCGGGTTGCTGGTGGCCAAGCAGGTGTCGCTGACGCCGCGGCACCTGGCGGCCATCGGGGCCCAGGACGTCGAAGTCTGCGTCATCGGGATGGAGTCCTCGACCGAGTTTCGGGAGGTCATGCTCGAAGGGCGCCGGGTCGAGCTCGACGTCGAGCGGCTGAAAGCCGACGTGCTCAGCCAGGTCGAGGAGTTGGCGCGGGCCAACCCCGACCTAGGCGCCCTGGTGATCGAGTGCACCGACCTGGTCCCGTTCGCCCATGACATCCAGCAGCGCCTCGGACTGCCCGTCTTCGACATCGTGACGCTGACGAACATGGTGCATGCCGCGCTCACCCGCCACCCTTACCGCTGACCGCGCACGGCCGTGGCGCCTGCTCTGAGGTCTGGGATGTCATGGCCGTCACGGCGAGCCGGGCGGGCGGGGCTCGCGGCTGGCTAAGCTCCTCCCGTGCCAACCGATCCTGACAGGCCCCGGCCACGCTTGCTGGTGGCCGGTGACGTGGGCAGCGTCGCCGACTACCACGTCGGAGACGACGCGATGCTGTTCGGGCTGCTGGCGGCGGCCGAACGCGCCGGGATCGACGCCGACTGGACTGTGGTGTCGGCAAGCCCACAGAGCGCCGCTGCCCGGTTCGGCCATCCCTCGACTGCGCCCTTCGGCTTCCAGGACTGCCCCGACGAAGCCAGCCGGGCAGCGATGCTGGCCGAACTCGACTCGTTGGCGGTCACCGCGCCCGGTCCCGGCCAGCGGCTTCGTCAGCTCATGTCCGGCGCGACCGCCCTCGTCATCGCCGGCGGCGGAAACCTCAGCCAGTCCTGGCCGGCGCTGGTCTACGAGCGGGTGGCGCTGAGCCGGTTGGCCCGCCGGCTAGGCGTGCCGATGGCCCTCACCGGCCAGAGCATCGGGCCGCGGTTCGGCGCCGAAGTGCGACCACTGGTGGTCGAGCTGCTCGACGCCGCCGTGGCGGTGGGCGTCCGCGAGAAGTGGTCCTATGCCCTGGCGCAGCTTCTGGGCGTGCCGGGGGAGCGGCTCGTGCTGGGCAACGACGACGCGGCGGCGCTCTGCTCAGAGGCCTCGCCCGCCGACGCCGCGCTTGGCACTGGTGATGCCGGAGATCTGCGGCCCCCGTTCCTCGCCGTCACCCTCAACGACCTCGGCGATGGCGCGTTGAGCGCCATCGCCGTCCAGCTGGCCGAGCACAGCCACCTGACCGGCGCCGGCGTGGTGCTGGTGCCTCACGCCGGTGACCTCGGTGGCGCGCCGCTTCAGGACGTCGCCGCCGCGCACCGGGTCGCTGCCGCCTTCGACGCGCGGCTGGCCGAGCTGGGCAGTGACCGCACGGCCGTCGTAGTGCCGCTGCCGTCGGCGTCGCAGGCGATCGAGTACTGCCGCCGGGCTGAGCTGGTGATCAGCAGCCGCTACCACCCGGTGGTGTTCGCCGGCAGTTGCCAGACGCCGATGCTCTTTCTGCACCAGGACGCCTACACCGCCATGAAAGGAATCGGCGCTCTGAGCCACTACGGCATGGCCGACTGGCGGTTGTCGGTCGAGAACGCCGTCGCCGGCCGACTGCTGCCGGCGGCCACCGAACTGTGGGGGCAGCGTCGCCACCTGGCCGCGCAGTTGCCGACCGACGCTGGCGAGCAGGCGAGCGTTCGGCTGGGGGCACTGCTCGCCGGACTGGTCGACGGCGAGCTCGCGCCGGGGGGCCAGCCGATCAGGCCGCAGTGGTCCGAGCCGAAGCTGCCGGACTTCATCGAACTCTCCGAGGCCGAGCTGGGCGCCGCGCTCAGCGAGCGGTCAGCACTGAGGCAGCAAGCCGAACAGGCCGAGCGGTACGCGTTGTCGTTGCAGGAACAGGCCGAACGCCACGAGCCCTACGTGCGCTCGCTGCTGCGCAGGGCCGAGATCGCCGAGCAGTACGCGGCGTCACTGCTCGACCGAGCGGAAACGGCGGAGCAGCACGCGGCCGCGCTGGAGACCCGCCTTGGCCAGAGCCGACGATAGCTCAGCCACCCCCGCGGGCGGCGGCGGAGCAGCGACCGGTGCTCGCAACCGGGCCACCTCGGCCTCCAGGCTGCGCGCGTACTCGGTCGCTGACCTGATCGACTCCTGCAGCACGGCGTTGTCCGCCTTCAAACTCAGGGCGTACTCGGCTGCTGAGTCCGCGCTCGCCGCCTGGGCGGCCTGCTCCTCGCGCAGCAGGTCGAGGTAGGGATGCGAAGGGCCGGTTGAGGCGCCAAGGATCAGCGGGAAGTGCTCGCCGGTGAGGATATTGCGGGTGCGCGAGTCCAGGTAGCAGGCGGTGAAGGCTCGCCGCGGCATCGGCGTCGGGTTCACTCCCGACCGGTGAATGAGCCAATTGTGCATGAGCACCGCGTGCCCGGCCGGCACTTCCAGCGGCAGCACCTGATCCTGCGGGCAGTGCCGCTGCGCGTCCTGGTCGCTGAGGGTGCTGCCCTGGGCGCTCACCAGGCCGAGCCGGTGACTGCCCGGGATCACCTCCACGCAACCGTTGGCGGCCGTCGCGTCGTCCAGCGCCATCCAGATCGTGATCAGTGGGTCGCGGTCGAGCGCCCAGACGTCGCCGCCGTCCTGATGCCAGGGCAGCACGGTGCCCTGCGCGGCGGGCTTGTTCATCACCATCGCTCGAAACAGCGATGCCGAGGTGTGGGGGCCGTAGTGGTGCGCGGCGATCTCGGCGAGCACCGGGCTGCGCAGCACCGAGCGGAACAGCTCGTCGGTTTCCAGGCCTTGCACCTTGCGGTACAGCAAGGTGCCGGCGGCCGGCTGCGCCGTCACGTCCGGCAGATCCTCGTAACGGCCGCCGGTGTCCAGCTGCACCTGGACCTGCGGGTTCACCACCTGACCCAAAGCCAGGTCATCGACCCGAGCGCACAACCGTTGAAGCTCGTCGGCGTCCACCAGCCGGCCAAGGTGCAGAAAGCCCTGCCGAAAGTACTGATCCCATTGCTCGTCGGAGATGTGGGCCTGCGGCGAATCGGATTGCGTCATGGTCACTGGATCTCCTCGGGGCTTGCCTGGGTCAGTTGCGCAGCCATCGCGTCCAGGCGCTCAACGACGTCGACCAACTGCCGGCGATGCCCTTCGATGCCAAGCCGAGCGCCGTCGGCGAGCTCGCTCAGAGCGTCCAGCCGGGAGGTCTGGGCGGTGCTCTCGGCGCCGGCCTCGGCCGCCATGGTGCTCAGCACGTCGGTGCGCTCGGCAAGGGCCTGGTGATGGGCGCCGATGCTGGCCACCAGCGACTGCAGGCCCGAGATGGCGCTGTGCTGCTGGCCGGCGGCCGCCTGTAACTGGGCAACCGTTTGCCGCACCTCGCTCAGGCGCTCACGCAGGCCCTCGACTGCGGAGTCCAGTTCCTGCTCGACGTGCTCGGAGACGGCGTCGGTCGCGTCCAGGATGGCGTTGAGACGGATGTTGAGCTGCTCGTCATGGCTGGCCAGCAGCCGGTTGAGCGCTCGCTGGAAGAATCGGGACGCGCGGGACAGGCCGCCGGGCCGGGTCCGCACCTGCAAGGGGGTGTCGAGCAGCCGGTGGCAGGCGCGCAGGGCAAGCGTGGGTCTGGATTCCGGGACCGGCGCCGGCTGAGCAGGCTCTGGCGGTTCGGCGTTGAGGGACTGCTCGATCTGCCGCACCCGTTCCATCACGAAGCGGACACTGCGATCGAGGCCGTGGCTGCTGCGCATGACCTCCTGAGCGCGCGCTCCCAGCCGCTCGGCCTCGCCGGGGTGCTCGAACACCCAGCGCAGGTGGCGGACCGCCTCGGCGTGGTCCGGTTCGGCCCACCGGGTCGGCGGGCCGTACGGGCGCGCGCTCGCCGGAATCTCGGCCAGCTCGTATCCGACCAGCAAGCTGTTCTCGTCGTTCATGAAGTCGAGGTTTCCGGAGTAACCGGTGGCGATCACGGGCCGGCCCGCCGACATCGCCTCAGACATGGTCAACCCCAGGCCCTCAGCCCGGTGCAGCGAGACGTAGGCCGCGCAGTGCGCTATCAACGACCCGACCACGTCGGCGTCGAGGTAGTCCTCGATGAGGTGGATGTCCGAACGCCCACGGCAGGCGCTGAGCAGTTGTTCGCGTTGACTGCGGAAACGCTCTCCGTTGACGCTCTTGATGACCAGCTCGGGGCCCTGGCCGTCGGCGAAGGCAGCGGTGAACGCCTCGACCAGGCCGACCGGGTTCTTCCTTTCAAAGACACTGAAGTAGTCGAACATATACAGCAGGTACGGCCGATCCGGCAGCCTGAGCGCATCCCGGTCCAGCTCCGCGGTCCGGGGCAGCTCCGGGACCGGATAGGGGATCACATACACCGGCTTGTCGGTCTTGCGGGCGATCGCCGTCCGGACGAATTCCGAGATCGCCCAGATCTCATCGACCAATTCGATGGCGGTGTCGAAGCTGTCGGGGAAGTCCTCGACTTCCCAGGCCCAGACGCCGATAGTGTGCCGCCCCGCCAGCAGCGAGCTTCCTGCCTCGCTGGCCCAGAGCGGGAACTGGTCGGCGTTGATCGAGGCGATGGTGATGGGGTAGCGGACTTCGCTGACTTCTTCGGTGAACGCGGCCTGCTGGCGGCTCAAGGTCCGGGCGCTGGTGAGGGTGACATAGGGCAGCCCGGTCGCCCGCACCACGTCGGCCAGCAACCGCCCGATCTGGCCGACGCCGGTCTCGGTCCGAAAGTAACCGGCCAGGTTCACCCCGAGCACGTCGGAGCTGATGACCGGTAGGGCGCCGTTGGCAGCCAGCGCCTCGGTGGGCAGCAGCGCCGCTGACAGTTGCGCTTCGCGCACCCCCGAGGTCAGGCACCAGGCCAGCAGCGGCGCCTGGTCGACGCCGAAGATGTCGGGGAAGGCCAGCTGAAGGTCAGGCCGGTTGCGCCACAGGCTTTCCACCAGCCGGTTGACCCAGCTGCCCTCGGCCACCGGCGCGCTGAACCAGGCCAGCACGTCGGCGTCATCGTCGCGGAAGGGCATCGGCGGGTAGGGGTCGCCGGCCAGCTCGGCCTCGACCACCGCGCTGCGGTAGGCGCGACGCATCATCGAGGTGACGGCCGTGCCGTCGTTGAGACGGCCGAAGCGGTAGGGCGTGCCGAGTGACCGGTCGAAGCCTTCGTGCTTGAGAGCGGCCGCGTACTCATCGCACAGTCGCCGAACAGTCGGGTGTTCGCTCAGCAGGACCCGGGGACGGTCGGCGACGTACTTGCTCAGAATCCAGGGCGTGTCGGGGTTGTAGCCGCTGAAGTGGAAGAACCGCAACGGCCGGGAATCGACCTGGTAGGCCTGGCCGTCCCACTCGATCCGGCGGCTGTCGAGGTTCCAGTACGCGACGTTGTAGCCCGGATCGCGCAGCACGCCGTGGTCGAAGTAACCCGGCACCAGGTCGATCCAGCGCTGGTCGGTGAACAGCATCTGCTCAGGCGCTGAGATCGAGTCCCGGCGCAGCCGCTCCTGCCACCACCCCAGCATGGCGCGCGCGTCCTTGTTGACGGCGATGAAACCCAAGTTGTAGACGCCGGCGCCCATGATGTCTGCCTCGGATGGCCGCAGGCTGTCCCGGCGCATCGGGCTGACCGTGTGCGGGGTGAGCAGGATGGTGCTGTCGAGGGCGGCACGCTCGATCTCGTCCAGCGCGCTGTAGACGTAGATGTCGGGGTCCAGGTAGACCGCGACGTCGGCGCCGCGGTCGAGCAGCAATTCCAGTGCCCAGGGCTTCAGCGCGGTCGAGAGCTCGGTGATGTCGTAGAGCAACGCCATCCTGCTCAACTCGGCCGGCTCCAGGCTGAGTTCGTGGGGCGTCACCACCTCGAAGCCGTCCGTGCTGGGTATCTCACCGGGCAGCGCGTCAACCACCAGCACGCTGAAGTGCGAGTCGGGATTGCAGGCCAGGAACGAACGCGCCAGGGTGCGGGCCATGGCCAGGTAGTTGCGCGCCGCGATGGTGACAGCGTGCACCGTTCGTCGCTCCGTCCCTCGATTGCTCAATCGACTGGGCTGATGTTCATCGGCTGCGGCCGGGTAGACGAGCGGTATCGTCAGCCAGCGTGCAAACCGCAGATAAGGCGCAACCTAACACCGCGAGGTCGCCTCGGGCGGTATCAACGGGCCGGTCGGCCTTCGCGTCGCTGCGCCGTGCGGCTGGCGAGTCAGCCGGTTTGCCGGCGGCGATGCTGCTGGCCTGCGTGAGCCTGACTGCCCCGATGAGCGCCATCACGCCCGGAGCCGGGCTTGATCCGAGCTGGATGACAGCGCTGAACCTGGCCCCTCGGCAGGGGCTGAGGTTCGGCCCGGATTTGCTTTTCACCATGGGGCCCTGGGGGTTTCTCGATCATCCCCACGCGACCAGCCGGGCGAACCTGGTGCTCGGGACGGTGTTCGCGGTCTTTGCCGTGAGCCTGGCGTGGCTGGCCTTCTCCTACCTGTTCCGCCGGGTCACCACGGTGAACCGGGCAGCGGTCGCGGCGGCCGGCCTGGTCGCGCTGATCGCCCAGGCCAATTCGATGAGCGCGGTGCTGCTGATGGCGACCGGCGCCCTTGCGCTGCTTTACCTCAGCGCTGAGCGGCCGCCCGGTCAGCACGGCTGGCTGCCCCCGACACTCGCGGCCGAGGCCGCTGTGCTGGTTCAGGTCAAGTTCTCGGTCGGCGTCGTGGCCACCGCGATCGCCGCGGTGTGCCTCGCCTTCGGCGCCGGTCATAAAGGCCGGCAGGCCGCGGTGGCCGGGCTCAGCTGGCTGCTCGCCACCACGCTGGCCTGGTTGCTCGCCGGCCAGGCCTTGACCGACTACCCCGGCTGGTTTGCAGGCTCGGTGCAGATCGCGGCCGGCTACACCGAGGCGATGGCGCTGGAGGACAAGCCGAACGTGCTGCCCTATGCGGTGCTGGGCGCTGTCGTGGCCGTGATCGGGGGGTACTTCGTCCGCAGCTGGCGTGCTGAGGGATTGCGGCCCCTGATCGGAGTGCTGCTGGTGTCAGCGCTCCTGCTGTACCTCGGCTTCCGGGAGGTGGCGGGCCGGCATCAACCTGGGCGCAACCCGTTCTTCTTTCTCACCGCGGCGCCGGTGCTGGCGTGGTCTCTGGCCGCCAGGGGCAGCGCCGCGAACACCGCCAAGAGCGCGAGCACAGCCAAGAGCATCGTCACAGGCCTAGCCGTCAGGGACCCCGCTGGAAACCTGGCGTTTCGGGCAGCTGTTCTCGTGGTGACCGTGCTGCTGGCGGCACGAAGCTGGCTGCCGACCGAACCGTCTCAGGCGATGGCAGCGTGGGCGGACCGGGTCCAGGTGGTGACCGACGCCCGGTACCAGAAAGCCACCCTGAGCCAGGCGCAGCGCCAGGCCCAGCAGGCGTACGGGCTGTCCGGTGAGCTGAGGGCGGCGGTGGCCGATCACCCGGTGGCGGTGGACTCGTTCGAGTCGTCGCTGCCCTGGGCCTATGACCTGACGTGGCGGCCCGTTCCGGTGTTCCAGACCTACGCCGCCTACACGCTCGGCCTGGACCGGCGCAATGCTGAGGCCCTCAGCCGCGCGGCCGGCGATCAGCGAGTCCTCCGCTCGGCCGTCGGCGCGATCGACGGGCGCAATCCGCTGTGGGACTCACCGCGATATGTCCTCACCGAGGTGTGCGGCTACCGCCCCGAGCTGTCCGACGCGCGCTGGCTGCTGCTGAGAAAGTCCACTGACCGATGCCGGCCCGCGACTGCCATGCCGGCTCGGACGCTCGCCAGAGGGGCCAGGATCGACCTGCCCGAGGTCGGCGCGCGCCAGCTGCTGGTGATGTCGTTCACGCCGAGCCAGGTCAACCCGCTGATCAGGCTGGGCCGCGCGGTGGACAAGAGCTTCTCGCCGTTGACAGTCAGCTGCGGCCAAGCCTCCTACCGGGTGCCCCGGGCGCTGGCCGGCGGCCCGCTGATAGTCAGGATGCCGGCGGCGGCCGGATGGCCGGCCGGCTACCTCGGCGACTTCTCCTGCCCGGCCATCGCCTTCAACGAGGCGGGCTCCGTCCGATTCAGCGCCCTGACGCTGTCGACGGGGTGATCAGGCTCGATCCTGCTGGCGCTCGTCGGCCCTTCGGCGCTGCAGCGGCAGGACCAGCCACAGGCTGATGAACACCACGGACAGCAGCGAGGTCACCACGATGGCGAAGACCCGTCCGACCACGTGGTCGAAGATCAGCAGGACGCCGCTGAGCACTGCCAGCAGCAGGAAGGTGGTGCCAGCCAGCGCCAGCTTGTTGGTGATGAGCACCAACTCGTCCTTCAGGCCTTGCCGGAACACCAGCCGGTGGAAGGCCACCGGCGCGACCAGCAGCGCGATGGACAGCGTGCAGAACAGCAGGGTGATCACGTAGATGGTGCGCTGGACGTCGTCCAGGCTCTGAAACCGCTCCTGGAACGCGATCGAGAGCATGAAGGCGAACAGGATCTGCACACCGGTCTCAGCCACCCGCAGTTCCTGCAGCAACTCGCCGTAGTTGCGATCGAGCCTGTCGGCCTCTGACTCGTCTCGGCGCTTGGAACCGGAGTCCTCAGCTTCTGCCACGGTGGAGATCCCTTCTTCGGCGGCGGGAGCCCAGCCTGGCACACCCGCCCCCGATGTCAGGCCGGGTTCGCCAATCTCCTCGGCGGACCTAGGTTATGAGCCATGAACGCCTGGATCGGCATCTCCGGTTGGATCTACCAGCCCTGGCGGGGGGACTTCTATCCCAAGGGCCTGCCGCACAAGCAGGAGCTGTCCTACGCCGCCTCCCGGCTGTCCTCGATCGAGGTCAACGGCTCGTTCTACTCCTTGCAGCGGCCGACCAGCTTCCATCGTTGGGCGGCCCAGACCCCGCCGGGCTTCGTGTTCTCGGTCAAGGGCGGCCGTTTCATCACCCACATGAAGAAGCTGCGCGACGTCCAGACTCCGCTGGCCAACTTCTTCGCCTCCGGGGTGCTGGCCCTGCAGGACAAGCTGGGGCCGCTGCTGTGGCAGCTGCCGCCGACGCTGCCCTTTGACCCCGACCGGCTGACCGACTTCTTCACCGGGCTGCCGGCCTCCACCGGCGAAGCCGCCTACCTGGCCCGCCGCCACGATGACAGGCTGGCCGGACGGGCCTGGACCGGCGTGCTGGAGGACCGGCCGCTGCGGCACGCCCTGGAGATCAGGCACGACAGCTACCGCACGCCGGCCTTCGCCCAGTTGCTGCGTGAACTCGGCGTCGCGCTGGTGGTGGCTGACACGGCCGGCCGCTGGCCGCAGCTCTTCGACGTCACGGCCGACTTCGTCTACGTGCGGCTGCACGGCGCCAAGGAGCTTTACACCAGCGGCTACGACGACGCCGAGCTGGCGGTCTGGGCGGACCGGGTGCAGGCCTGGACCAGCGCCGGCCTGGACGTGTTCGTGTACTTCGACAACGACGTCAAGGTGCGCGCGCCCTATGACGCCCAGGCGCTGCAGGCTCGACTGGACGCCCGGGCCGCCTTGACATCTCCGACGCCCGGGCCGTCCTGAGCCGCGAGCGAGGCTCTCACCTGACCGGGTCGGTGCGCAGGGAGCCGGGCTCGTCGACGTGGCGCAGCTGAATCGATCCGTAGCGGGTGCGCACCTCATAGGCCTGCTGGCTGCGGGTCGCCGGACCGGCCAGCAACTGCCCGTCGCTGACCCGGAATTTGCTGTAATGCCAGGGGCAGACGATGCAGCCGTCGGCGAACTCGCCCTCGTGCAGCGGGGCGCCGCGGTGGGTGCACCGATCAGCGATGGCGTAAAGCTTGCCGCCGGTGCGCACCAGCAGCACCGGCACCCTGCCATCGCGCACCAGCGTCGGCTGGTCCTCGACTAGCTCCTCTTCGCGCAGCACGTCGACCCAGTCGGCGGACGCGCCGTCGAAGGCGGTGGTGTCCACGCCGACGCCTCGCGCGTAACTGAGATGCCCGCCCAGCCAGCCGGTCACCCCCAGCAGCGCCGCGCCGCCGCCGGCGAGTGCGGCGCCCAGGGCGGCGTGCTGCCGGCGACGGGCGAACCAGCTGCCGGCATAGAGGCCTATGGCGACGTAGTTGCCCGCCGCGTGCACGAAACCAACCCGGCGCTCAGCGCCCCGGACGTAGGCCCAGTCGTTGGCTCCGCTGAGCGCGGTGGGCACCGCCGCGGCGAGCCCGAGGCCCACCAGCTTGGTGGCCGCGGCCCGGGCTGCCGGCCCCCCGGTCAGGTCGAGGTAGCTGGCGCCCAGCCAGGAGCCGATCGGCACGACCACCAGCACCGGGTGCAGCGGGTGCCCGGCGGCCGTTCCGCTGAGCGCGTTGCGCAGCGGCGTCGAGGCGTCCAGCGGCTTGAGCAGCAACGCGGCGGCCTTGTCAGCTACCGGGTCCAGCGCAGTGGTTCGCTCGATCCGCCCGATCAGAGCGTCGAGGGTGCGGTTGATTCGCCAACTCAACATGGGGGGCCTAACCCGGGCGGGCAGCTCCGAATCGCCACGTCGCCCGTGTGCTCGAAGGGCAGCTGTCTGGTTTCAGCTAGGCCGAGATTAGCGCAGTCCCAGTCGCCGCCCGGCCGGCCATACGGATGGGTGAGTGGATCATGTGTCAGCAGTCGACCCAGGGTCTACTTTCCCGAATGTGGCCGGACCGCCGTACGCCGACAGTGCCCGTCACCGGCGGGTTGGCGCCGCCGCGACCGGTGTGGGCTGGGTCCGATGGCTGCGTCGGCGCTTCGTGCCGCCTCGTGACAGCCTATGAGCCGCCCCACACTGCTAGCAGCCCGCTTGCAATTGCTAGCACTGTCGAGCAGGGTAGAGGACGTGAACGTGGACGGGATCAAGGAGACAGCCGCCAAGGCGCCGATCATCGGCGTCGGAACCATCGGTGACTTCATCCGCGAGCAGCGCCAGCAGGCCCAGGTCTCGCTGCGTCAGCTGTCCAAGTTGGCCGGCGTCTCCAATCCCTACCTCTCGCAGGTCGAGCGTGGATTGCGAAAGCCGAGTGCTGAGATCCTGCAGCAGATCGCCAAAGGCCTGCGGATCTCGGCCGAGCAGCTCTACGTCCGGGCCGGCATCCTCGAGGACCGGGTGTCGGAATCGGAGCTGATCCCGGTCCTGCTGGCCGACCAGGGGCTGACCGAGCGCCAGAAGAACGTCCTCGTCGAGATCTATGAGTCTTTCCGCCGTGAGAACCGCGCTGCAGGCGTCGACCCGACGCTCGCCGCAGCACGGCCGAACGCCGCTGACGCGGCATCTGAGAAGGAGTAACCGCATGTCGATCGTCACTGACGCCCGCGCCTACGCCGATCTGGCCCTGGAGCAGGGCAAGAGCGCGCTCAGCCAGGCCGGCGCCGTCGTCAACAACGCCAACAAGCGGCTGACCGCCGACGCCCCCAAGCCGGTGCTCGCCGCCCTCGGGGCAGCCGACATGGTCGCCGAGACCCTCACCAAGCGGGCCGAGACCGTCGGCAAGCGAGTGGAGTCCCTGCCCTCCGACGCCGTCGACAACGTCGCCAAGGCCCAGGAGACCGGCAAGGCACTGCTCAGCCGCACCCAGGACGACGCCCTGGCCCGGATCACCGACATGCGCGAGCGGCTCGACGCCGGCCTGGGCTCGGTCCGGGCGCTGCCGGCCCTGTCGGCTGTCGCGGTCACCGGCGCCAACGCCTACCTGGACAACGCCAAGCAGGCCTTCGGCATGCTGACCGCCCGTGGCGAGGCCAAGCTGGCCGACCTGCGCAAGGACCCCCGGGTCACCAAGCTGCGCGACGAGCTGGACGGCGCGTCCTCGGCGATCCAGTCCCGGCTCGCGCCGGCGCTGGGCTCGGTGCGCTCAGAGGTCGTTCCGTATCTCGACTCGGCCTTTGACGCGATCAAGGACGCCGACCTCGGTGAGCCGGCCACGACCCCGCGGGCCGGCCGCAAGCCCGCCGCCCGCCGTGGCGCGGCCAACGGCCGCAGCGCCGCGAGCGCCAGCTCGCCGGCCCGTAAGAGCACGGCCGCCAAGCGGAGCGCCGCCGGCAAGGCGCCCGCGTCCAAGGCCACCGCCGGCAAGGCGCCCGCGTCCAAGGCCACCGCCGGCAAGACGTCCGCGTCCAAGGCCACCGCTGGCAAGACGTCTGCGTCCAAGGCCACCGCTGGCAAGGCTCCGGCCAAGAAGGCCTGACCCCTCGATAGCCGCTGTGCCCCGGCCCTGAGTGATTACGGGCCGGGGCACAGCTATTCGTGGATTAGGCTGGTAGGCGTGCAGACCATCCACAACATCGAGAACGGCCTGCTCCTGGTTCTGTTCCTGGGGGTGCTGGCCTTGCAGCTCTGGGCGCTGGTCGACTGCGTCACGCGCAAGGCCCCGGCGTTTCCGGCTGCCGGCAAGTTGACCAAGCCCACCTGGATCCTGCTTACCGCGGTCGCGGTGGCGCCGGTGGCTTTGTTGCAGAACGTCACCAACCTGCTGGCCTACATCGGCATCATCGTCAGCTGCGTCTACCTCGCTGACGTCCGGCCCGCTGTTCGTGAGATCAGCGGCCCGTCGCGCTGGTGACCTTCGCTCAGGCGATGATGACCTTCGCTCAGGCGACCAGCCGGACGACGGGCTCGGTCCAGTTCGAGGCGGTGCGGTGCTCCGGGTGCTCGGCAAGCCAGTCCCGGGCGATGAGAGTCAACTCCCGATCACGGCCGCGAGACATCATCGCGATCATCTGAAAGTCACCGCGCAGCGACCACAGCGGATGGCCGAAGCTCGCCGGGTTGTTGCCCTGGACCAGCCAGTGGCTCGGCCACGCCACGCCATAGCCGAGCACCGGCAGCGCAGCCAGTAGCCGGCGGCGGCCGGTCAGCAGTCCCAGCACGCTCAGGGCCAGCCCGGACACGGTGCCCGCGAAATGCAGCCTGCGGGTCAGCGGCTTGGAGTGCATGGCGACGTAGTACGGAAAGAACTCCTGATAGCTGCCGAACATCTTCAACAACCTCCGCATGGCCGCGCTGCCCGCTTGGACCTCACCCGCCATTGTGGCAAAGCCGGCCGGTCCGGACCAACTGAGCCGTCCAACACCGAGCGCGCCCCGCTGGGGGACCGTCCCTGGCCGCCGTGGCCCTTATGCTCTGAGGTTCTCCGGTAGCCTGGGCCGATGATGGAGCACCCGGACGAAAGCCGCATCGAGTCGCGCGCGCAGCTGGCGCCCGAGGAGTTGGCCGCTGGCAGCGATGATCCGCATCGTCAGGCTGAGATCATCCTCGAGGACTCCGACGCGCGAACCGAGGACCCCGAGCGGACCTTGCACGACTCGGCTCAGACCCCCGACCGCCAGGATCAGCTGCCCGAGCACGAGGCTCACCCAGCGGACTGAGCCGCGTTCGGCGGCTGGTCCGAGCGACGGCGTCGCGCGCCGACGCTGAGCCCGTCCAGCCAGTGACGTCCTTATAAACATGACGTAAACAGCTTCCTCGCCGAGTCCGCTGCCGTGCTGGGGACCGCGTTCACGGCATGAGCGTGCCTGCCATCAGACGCCGACCGTTGGGCGCACACCCTGACCATCAGTGGCAAACCGTATGCCCGGCAAGGTATTGTGCTGGTAGCTGGAACCGCAGCCCGATCCGCCTGCCTCTCTCGGCAGCGCGTGTATGCCTAGCAATAGTTGAGAAACTGCTTGCTGCGTAAGGGGCCGTGTTGCGTACAGCTGTCTCACCCATCACTGATCTCTCCCCACTGCCTGCCAGGGGCAGAACCGTCGTGGCCGGTTTTGAGAGCACCTACCTGCCCGGATACCGCACCGACCTGCTTGAGGTCACCGGGCATTCCCAACTCTGGCGGGACGACCTCGAGGACCTGCTGGGGGCCGGCGTCCGGCACCTGAGGTACCCGCTGCGCTGGCAGCAGATCCAACCTGAGCCCGGTCGGTTCGACTGGTCCGAGAGCGACCGGGTCCTTGAGCACCTGCGCGAGGCCGGGGCCGTGCCGATCATCGACCTGGTCCACCACACCAGCTATCCCGACTGGCTGCGCGACGGCTTCCGCGACCGCGAGTTCGGCCCGGCGATGGTGGCCTACGCCGAGGCGGTGGCGGTGCGGTACCCATGGCTGTCGGCCTACACGCTGTTCAACGAGCCGTTCGCGACCCTTTTCCTGGCCGGGCACGAGGGATTGTGGCCGCCCTATGACCGCGGCATGGAAGGGTTCGTCCGGCTTGCCCGCTCGGTGCTGCCGGCGGTGAACCAGGCCGCCGAATGCTGGGCCGAGCTGCTCCCCGACGCCCACCACGTCTGGGTCGACACCGCAGAGCACCACGCCGGCAGCCCGTCGTGCCAGCCCTACGTCCAGACGGCCAACGACCGGCGGCACCTCCTTCTGGACCTGATGCTGGGGCACGACCTCGACCCGGCCCGGCCCTTTCTGGCCCAGTTCCTCCGAGCCGGCGGCGAAGCGCTGATGGAGCTGCCGCCCCGCCGGATCGATGTCCTGGGGCTGGACTACTACTGCCACTCCGAGTGGTACTACGACGAGTCCGGCGCGCACGCGCCCTCGCCGCATCCGATCGGGTTCGCCGCGGTCGCCGAGCAGTACTCCCACCGGTACGGCCTGCCGATGATGCTGACCGAGACCAACCTGCGTGGCCAGCCCACCGACCGGATCTCCTGGCTGCGTTACATGATCGAGCAGTACGACCTCGCCCTGGAACGGGGTGTGCCGTTGCACGGCTTCTGCTGGTTTCCCCAGGTCGACTCCTGCGACTGGGACTCGCTGCTGGCCCGCACCGCCGGTCGCGTCGACCCGGTCGGCGTGCTGAGCATCGACCCCGACACCAAGAGCCGCGAGCGGACCGGCTTCACCGAGGCGTGGGAGAAGGTCGCCCTCGGCGCCGGCGCCGAGGACTTGCCCGCCTACCGATTCCAGCCGCCGTGCGACGCCTTGCTGTCCGGCGTGCTCACCGGCCTTGACCACTGGCCCTGGCAGGACCCCCCCGAGAGTCTGGCGACCGCCGCCGTCGTTGTCCCGCCGCCCGGAAAGAGGAGTGCTCGATGAACGACCTTCGCTCCCAGCCAGACCTGGTAGTGCTGTCCCACCTTCGCTGGCCCTGGGTATGGCAGCGACCCCAGCACCTGGTGTCCCGCTTCGCCCAGCAGCGGGCCCGCTCCGGCGCTCGCACCTGGTTCGTCGAGGAGCCGATCGCCGGCGACGTCGGGCAGCCGACCATCTGTTCCGAGGAGGTGGACGGGATCACCCGGATCTGGCTGGAGGTGACGGGCAAGAACGATCCGACCGGCTCCATCAGCTTCAACGACCCGCGTGCCGTCGGCTATCCGGCGCTGCTGGCGCAGCTGCTCGCCGAGCAGGGCTGCCGGCCGACGCCGGATCTGTGGCTGTACACCCCGATGGCCCTCGACCTCGCCCAGCCCCTTGCCGGCGGGCGGCTGGTCTACGACGTGATGGATGACCTGTCCTCCTTCCGGCACGCCCCGGACGGGCTCCGGTCCCGCCAGCGGCAGTTGCTCAGCGCCGCTGACGTGGTCTTCACCGGCGGTCGCTCGCTGTACCGGGCGGCGCTGAGCCAGCGCCAGCATGCGGTGCATCTGTTCCCCAGCGGCGTGGAGAGCCGGCACTACGCCTCCTCCCGCTTGTTGCGCACCCCGCGCAGCCGCAAGGTTGCAGGTTACGTCGGCGTGGTGGATGAGCGGGTGGACCTCGACCTCCTCGCTGACCTGGCCCGCGAGCTTTCCGACTGGACGGTTCGGGTGGTCGGCCCGGTGGCCAAGATCGATGAGGCCACCCTGCCGCAGGCGCCGAACATCGAGTACCTGGGAATGGTGGCCTATCCGGAGTTGCCGCAGATCATGGCCGGCTTCGACGTGGCGCTGATGCCGTTCGCCCTGAACGAGGCCACCCGCGCGATCAGCCCCACCAAGACCCTGGAGTACCTGGCAGCCGGCCTGCCCGTCGTCTCCACCAGGGTGCCGGACGTGGTGAGCGACTACACTGACGTTGTGCATCTAGCCGACAATGGGGACGAGTTCGCCGCGGCCTGCCGTGAGGTTCTGACCCATCCGGTGGCTGAGCGCGATCAACGGGTGCGACCGATCCAAGCCCGTCAGGAATGGGATCACATTGCTTGCGCAATGGCGAAGCTGCTCGATGAGCATGCCGATGCCGCTGCCGATCCCCGCTCCGATCAGGTGGAGGTCTCGGTATGAGCGCCACTCCGACCACGCTCACCGGCGAGCTTGAGTCCGCGCACCGGCAGGGGGTCACCGCAGCCGGTCACGGCATGCAGGACCCGGCTCTGGGCGCGCTGCGGCTCACCGGCTCAGGGGTCCCGGTCCTGGCCGAGGCCGCAGTCTCCTCGGCTACTCCCTTTCTGCGGGCTCCGCTGTTGAGCAGGATCTTCAAAGCGCTGCGAATACATCCGGTGGACGGCGACGACCGGGGCCACTGCCCGACCTGCAGGGTGCCCGCGCCCTGCCAGACCGCGCAGGAGCTGAACCCGTGACAGCGGCCGTCCACGCCGACGAGCTGCGCGCGGCCGATCTCATCGTGGTGGGCTCCGGCTTCTTCGGGCTGACGGTCGCTGAGCGGATCGCCGAGGAGCACGGCAAGCGGGTGCTGGTGCTTGAGATCCGCGATCACCTCGGTGGCAACGCCTACTCCGAGATCGAGCCGAGCACCGGCATCGAGATCCACCGTTACGGCGCCCACCTGTTCCACACCTCCAACGAGCGGGTGTGGGACTACGTCAACCGGTTCACCACGTTCACCGGTTACCAGCATCGGGTCTTCACGGTGAGCAAGAACCGGGTGTACCCGATGCCGATCAACCTGGCCACGATCTGCGAGTACTTCGGCGAGCACTTCAGCCCGTCCGAGGCGAGGCAACTGATCCGTGACCAGGCCGCCGAGGTCGGCGACGCCGTCCCGGACAACCTGGAGCGCAAGGCGATCGCCTCGATCGGTCGGCCGCTGTATGAGGCGTTCGTTCGCGGTTACACCGAGAAGCAATGGCAGACCGATCCACGCGAGCTGCCTGCTGACGTGATCAGCCGGTTGCCGGTTCGCTACACCTTCGACAACCGCTACTTCAACGACAAGTACGAGGGGCTGCCGACTGACGGTTACACCGCTTGGCTGCAGCGGATGGCCGGCCATCCCAACATCACTGTGCGGTTGAGCACCGACTTCTTCGACATCCGCTCCCAGATCCCGGCCGGCACCCCGATCGTCTACACCGGTCCGCTGGACCGTTACTTCGGCTACGCCGAGGGCGAGCTGGGATGGCGGACGCTGGACTTCGAGCAGGAGGTGCTCGACGTCGGTGACTACCAGGGCACGCCGGTGATGAACTACGCCGACTCCGATGTGCCGTGGACCCGAATCCACGAGTTCCGGCACTTTCACCCTGAGCGGACGCACTATCCCGAGGATCGCACCGTCATCGTCCGCGAGTACTCGCGGCAGGCGGGCCGCGCCGACGAGCCCTACTACCCGGTGAACACCGAGCAGGACCGCACGGTGCTGGCCCGCTACCGCGAGCGCGCCGACGCCGAGCCGGACGTGTACTTCGGCGGCCGGTTGGGCACCTACAAGTACCTTGACATGCACATGGCGATCGCGTCGGCGTTCACACTGGTGGACAACGAGTTGGCCACGCGCTTCTCAACGCCCGGGAGCTAGCCGGCACGGCCTGGCACGATACGTCGGGCGCACCTGGTGGATGGAGATCTTCACGTGACATCGATGGCGGCCCTGGGTGTGGCGTTCGTGCCGGAGCCGGCGGTCGATCAGGGTGACCCCTTCCTCCTCCAGACACCCGCGGATCAGCGTTCAGAGCATCCGTTCCGGTTCTACGTCTACGTCTCCGCGCCCGGCTTTCCGGTCTATGGGTCCAACAGCCTTCTGGACCCAGCCGGGTGGCAGCGAGTGGGTGACAGCTATCCGGGGCTCGGCGTGGACCAGTGGTGCTGGGCGCCCTGTGTCCGGCACGTGCCCGGGCTGGAGCGGCCCTGGGTGATGCTCTACTCCCGCGCCAAAGGCGCCGGTGAGACCGAGGGTCACCAGGAGCACCGGTTGCGACGGGCCGACAGCGCCTCGCCGGCCGGGCCGTTCACCGACTCTGGAGAGGTCCTGACCCCTGAGCTCGACTTCGCGATCGATCCCGACGTCCACACCGACGCCGACGGCATCACCTGGCTGTACTTCGCTGTCGACTTCGTCAGCGACGAGCCCTATGGAACCGGCATCGTCCGGGCCCGGATCAGCCCGGATCTGCGGCGGCTGGAGTCCGAGCCCTCGGTGATCGCCAGACCACGTGCGCAGTGGCAGCTGTACGACGCCCAGCGCTCGATGCCGTGGAAAGACATCCCCGGAGTGCGCTGGGACCGGTCGGAGACGGTGCGCTGGTCGACGATCGAGGGGCCCGCGGTGATCACCTCACCACGCGGGCGTGAGGTGGTGCTCTACAGCGGCGGCAACTTCGCCGACTTCTACGGAATCGGCGTGATAGCGCAGGACCCGGACGACGAGCAGTGGCTGGACCTCAGCCCGACGCCGAAGGCCAGCCTGCTCGGGCCCGAGCCGGCGGCCAACCTGTTCGGCCCAGGCCACTGCAGCGTGATCACCAGCGACGGCCAGCCGTTTCTGTGCTACCACTTCCGCAGCGCGCCTGCAGCGTCGCGCCAGTTCGCGGTGGCGCCCTTGCGGTGGGACCCCGACACCGACCTGCCGCGGCTGGCGGTGGAGTAGTCGAGAGCGCCTGGACCGCCGGCTAGGGCGCGCCGCCGTAGCTGATCTGGGTGTCCATCACCGTGGGCGGGTAGTCGCCGTAGTCGAACGAGCCGATCTCGTCGGCCGGAACCGCGGCCGAGGGTCGGCGCGTGATCGAGCGCAGCGTCGCCAGGTCCGCCTTGGGCTTGCGGTCAGCGGTCAGCAGCCCGTTCTTCTCCTGCAGGGTGTCGGTGAACTGGGTGTAGCAGAAGCCGCTGATGGCGGGTGCGTCGAGCAGCGCGTCGACCAGGGCGCGGTAACGCTCGAGCAACTCCTCCGAAGTGCGGGCCACCGAGTAGCCATGCCAGGACGGGCCCCCGTCGCCGTCGTGCGAGATCCCGCCGAACTCGGTGATCATCACCGGGTGGCCGTCGCGGGACATGCCGGGCAGCAACACCGTTCGGTATCCCGGCTGAACGTCCTCCAGGGTGTCGATCATGCCGGCGTCGCTGCCGTAGCGCTGTCGCAGCACCTCGGCGCGCGAGGTGTAGTCGTGCACGGTGATGACGTCGGTGACGACCTGCTCCCAGCCGTCGTTGCCCACCACCAACCGGGTCGGGTCCAGTGCCTTGGTCAGGTGGTAGAGCGCTGCGACGAAGCTGCGCTGCGGTGCGGAGCTGGCCAGGTTGGGCACTCCCCAGCTCTCGTTGACCGGCACCCAGGCGATGATGCACGGGTGGCTGTAGTCCCGTTGCTGGATCTCCAGCCATTCTCGGGTGATGCGGTCCACCGTTCGAGTGGTGAACTCGTAGGCGGCCGGCATCTCGGCCCACACCAGCAGGCCCAAACGGTCACACCAGTAGAGGAAGCTCGGATCGGCCACCTTCTGATGCAGTCGGACCCCGTTGAAGCCGAGGCTGCGCACCAGCTCCACCTCCCGGCGGGCGGCGTCGGGATCGGGGATCGCCAGGTGGGACTCGGTCCAGTAGCACTGGTCGAGCACCAACCGCAGGAAGTACGGGCGGCCGTTGAGCAGGATCCGGTTCTTCGAGGCCTCGATGCTGCGCATCGCGGCGTAGCTGCCGACCAGGTCGATCGGCTCGGCGGTCTCTGACTTGTCGCCGGCGGCGTACAGCTTGACCTCGGCGTCGAAGAGGTTGGGTGTGTCCGGTGACCACAGCATCCGCTGCCGTTCCAGGCTCATGTCAGCCTGCGGCAGCCGCACCGAGATCGAGGCGCGGCCCCTGAGCACCGACACCGTGCTGTCGGCCAGTTCGACGCCCTCGTGGGTCAGCAGCAGCCGTAGCCGCAACGGCTGCTGGGCCACCTGGTTCAGCCGAACGTCAAGGCGCAGCGTGGCCGTCTCGACATCGGGGGTCCAGCGCAGCTGCTCGATGCGGGTTGCCGGCGCCGGCTCGAGCCAGACCGACTTCCAGATGCCGCTGGTGCGCTCGTACCAGATGGCATGCGGCTCCTCCTGCCAGTCCTGCTTGCCGCGAGGCTGCTCGAGGTCGTGCGGGTCATCGACCACGCGGACCACCACCACCTGCTCGTCCGAGCCCACCAGCGCATCGGTGATGTCGGCGTGGAAGGGAGTGTGGCCGCCGGTGTGCTGTGCCACCAGCTGGCCGTTCACCCAGACCTGGGCGGAGTAGTCCACGGCGCCGAAGTGCAGCAGCAGCCGCTCGCCGGACTGGTGCGGCGAGGTGAAGACGCGCCGGTACCACAGCACCCGGTGATAGCTGGTGTCGCCGATCCCGCTCGCGACCGACTCGGGTGGGAACGGCACCGTGATGGCGCGCTCGGCCACGCCCTGGGACTCCAGCCAGTTCTGGTACCAGCACCTGGTCAGACCGACATCGGAGTCGTCATAGGAGAACTGCCACTCCCCGGACAGGTCGAACCATCGGTCGCGGGTCAATTGGGGTCGGGGGTGCACGCCTGTTCCGGGTTCTGCCATCACCGACGCTACGGTAGTGGCATGCGGCCAGAGCCGGAAGTCGAAACCGCATACACCGCCCAAAGGAAGAAACTGTGACCAGCTCCGTCAGCGGCTTGCTGCTGGTGGGCGGCTACACACCTCCCACGGGCGCCGGGCAGGGCATCCGGCTGGTGAGCGAGTTCGACGGAGAGCTGGCCGACCGGGGAGTGCTGGCGGCCACTGAGTCGCCCTCCTTCCTGGCGCTCTCAGCCGACGGAGAGCGGCTCTACGCGGTGAACGAGACCGACCCCGGCCGGGTCAGCGCCTTCGGCAGGACCGGCTCCCGGGCAGAGCCGGGGCTGCGGTCACTCGGCTGGCAACCCACCGGCGGAGCTCATCCCTGCCATCTGGCGCTGCACCCGTCGGGGCGGCTGCTGGCGGTGGCCAACTACAGCAGCGGCAGCGTGGCGATCCATCCGCTGGACGACGACGGCGCGGTGCGGCCGCATGCGCAGCTGTTGCGGTTGCACGGCAGCGGCCCGAACGCCGAGCGCCAGGACAGCCCGCACGCCCATCAGGTGAGTTTCGCCGCGGGCGGGGACGAGCTGACGGTGGCTGACCTCGGAAGTGATCGGTTGTGGCGCTACCACCACCGGGCAGGCGCCTACGCCCTGGTCGACGAGGTGAGCCTGCCGCCCGGCAGCGGCGCCAGGCAGCTGCTGCTGGACCCTGCCGCCGGGCGGGGTTACGTGCTCGGCGAGCTGGACAACTCGGTCAGCACCCTGCAGTGGCGGTTGCCGGCTCGACTGCTGTCCTCGGTCGCCGGCCACGCCGAGCCGCTGTCCTCCGGCGCCTTGTCCGCAGCCCTGATCGCCGGGCCCCGGCCGGGCCTGCTGTACGCCTCGCATCGCGGCGCCGACCGGATCACGGTGTTGCGGCAGGACGGCGACGGCGTCACGCCGGTGGCCGAGTTCGACTCCTATGGCCGCTCACCGCGTCACCTGGCGCTGGATGGGAACCGGCTCTACATCGCCAACCAGCTCTCGCACACCCTTGTCGGGGTGCCGGTGGCGACCGACACCGGTCTTCCGGCCGGGCCGGTGAGCTCGCTGGAGCTGCCGAGCCCGAGCTGCGTGCTGCCCTGGTAGCTCATTCCTTTCAGGAGCTCACCCGTCCGCTCGGTCAGTCCGCTCGGTCAGCCTGCTCGTCCAGGCCGGCTGCGGTGGCGAAGGCGCGGACCGTCTCGATGGTGTCCGCCTCGGCGGCGGTCTTGTCCTGCCGGTAGCGCAGCACCCGCGCGAAGCGCAGCGCCACACCCCCGGGGTACCGCGAGGAGCGCTGCACGCCGTCGAAGGCGATCTCCACGACCTGCTCCGGACGCAGCCGGACCACCCAGTCATCGGTCGGCCCGGCAGCGAGTTCTCCGAACCGCTCGGTCTGCCAGCTCAGCATCGCGTCGGTCATGCCCTTGAACGTCTTGCCCAGCATGACGAAACCCCCGGTGCTCTCATCCCTGGCTCCGAGGTGGATGTTGGAGAGCATGCCCCGCCGCCGGCCCGATCCCCATTCGACGGCCAGCACCACCAGATCCAGGGTGTGCACCGGCTTGACCTTCAGCCAGCCGGCTCCGCGGCGACCGGCCTCGTACGGCGCGGTCAGTGATTTGGCCACCACCCCCTCGTGTCCGTGCGCGAGGACGTCGTCGAGAAATGCCTGGGCCTGAGCAGGGTCGGCGGTGACTAGCCGCTTGACCCGGTTCGCCGGCGGGACCAGCTCGGCGAGGATCTCGGCCCGGCGCTCGGCCGGCTCGTCGAGGGTGTCGACGCCGTGGACGTGCAGCACGTCGAAGAGAAAGACGGTCAGCCGGGCAGAGCGTGGGTCGGTGGGTGCGGACCTGGCGCCCACCCGCGCCGCGGTCTCCTGAAACGGCGCCGGCCGGCCGTTGTCGCGCAGCGCCAACACCTCGCCGTCGACGACGAATCGAGTGGCGGCCATGCCGCGCACCGTCTCGACCACCTCTGGAAGCCGGGCTGTCACGTCCTCCAAGCCACGGGTGAAGATCCAGACGTCGTCCTCGGCACGGTGGATCTGCACCCGGATGCCGTCCAGCTTCCATTCCAAGGCCGCCCGCGCGCCGAGCCGACCTAGTGCCTCGTCGATGCTGGCCGCGGTCTGGGCCAGCATCGGGCTCACCGGGTGGCCGACCCGCAGGCCGAAGCCGGCCAGCGCCTCGCTGCCACCGCTCAGCGCCGAAGCCGCGACCATCGGCAGGCTGGCGCTGAGCATGGCCGCGCGCCGCACGTGGGCCAGCGGCAGATCCGCGGCTCGGGCAAGCGCGTCGGTCATCACACCGGCCAGGGCGCCCTGCCGCAGGTCTCCGGTGAGCAGCCGGGTGAGGAAGCGCTGTTCACGGTGGGTGGCCGCGGCGAACAGCGCGTGCAGCAACTGCCGCCGGCGACCCTGCGAGCCGCTTCCGACAGTGCCGCCGATCTCGGTCAGGGCGGTTTCCACTGCTGCCACGTCGAGGCTGGGCTCGGCCGCCGGCGGCGGCAACGAGCGCAACGCCGCCCATCCCACGCCGATCTGTCGCTGGGTCAGTTCTCCGGAAAGCCACGACACCACGGTCGCCGCTTCGATCGCCGAACAGGTGCGCAGCAGCGCTGCCAGCTTGGCCACCTTCTCGCCACGGGCAGCCGTGGCCGCCAACTCGTCGGAGGTGGCCGCGACCAGGGAGAGTTGCATAGACTCAGCCTGGCAGATGTTCGGCAGCCAGCAGCGCGCCGACACCAAGCTGACTGTCCGCGCAGCCGGCGTCAGTTTCCACCACTTCCGCGATCACGCATGGTAGCGGCTGCTTAACTGGATTGCGGCTATCTATGTCGCGCGCCGAGGGCGACGATGGGTAGGCGGCCACCTTGGTCAACCATGACCCGCAGTCGGCGCCAGCCGATCTAGACGGGCAATCCGACACCTGCTGTGTGACTGGCGCCGAGGTGGCGCACTCGCGAGCCGGCTCGCATGTCGTGCGGCGTGACCATCGTTCGACGCGATTGAGCTGTCAGCATTAGGGGATTGTGGGACGAGTCATTCACCTAACGTGCTCAGTTGATCACGCAGATGTCGTCGTCGCACTTCAGTGAACGTCACCACTTTAGGGAACGTCACGTAGCGGAATTGAACGCGCAACTTTCCCTTAGTGCGGATTTGGTGGTCCATCCGGATTGTCTAGGCCCTTGAACTGCGCTGAAGCTGAGGCTGAAACATGGCTTTAACTTGCTGTATCTCTTTGGTTCTCAAGCCAAAGGCACTGTTCACACTAGGTTGCGCGAATAGCTGAACGGGGTTTAACTTTTGATCGACTCTCCTGAGCGCGTCTCGGAGAGCTATCTCTTGCCGACGGGTTCTGGCACAGGCAGCGTGCTTCCGTCGTGAGTAATCGAAGCGGGGGGCTTCTCTTGACCAGAATTGTTGACGCCGCACGTCCCGAGACGATTCAGGACGGGGTGGATAAGCAGGTCGAAGCGGTGTGTGAGCCGCAGGACCTGACCCTCCTACCGCCTGACGCGGCGCCGTGGTTCACCATCATCGTGCCGACCCGGAATGAGGAAGGCTCGGTGCGCCCGTTGCTGTCCTCATTGGCCGACAGCCTCGGCGGCATTCCCGCCGAGGTGCTCTTCGTCGATGACAGCGGCGACGGCACGCCTGAGGTGATCCGGCAGTCGGCTCGTGAGTGCGGTCTGGCGGTGCGGCTGCTGCACCGGCCGGCCGGCGCCAGGGCTGGCGGGCTCGGCGGTGCGGTGGTGGCCGGGCTCAAGCACGCCCGGGGAACCTGGGCGGTCGTGATGGACGGCGACCTGCAGCACCCGCCGGAGCTGGCGGCAAGGCTCGTCCAGGTCGGACAGGCCAGGCAGTTGGACCTGGTGGCGGGCACTCGCTACCTCGGCTCAGGCGCTTCTGACGGGTTGGCCGATGGCTACCGGCGCGCGGTCTCGGGCCTGGCCACCCGGGTGACCAAGGCGGTGTTCCCGCGGCGGCTGTCGAGGATCTCCGATCCGATGTCGGGCTTCTTCGCCGTCCGGTTGGCCGCGCTGGACCTGGACCGGCTGGACCCGATCGGTTTCAAGATCCTGCTCGAGCTGATGATCCGCCAACCCCGGTTGCAAGTGGCCGAGGTCCCGTTCGTGTTCGGCACCAGGGTCGCTGGTGAGAGCAAGGCATCGCTGCGTGAGGGTCTGCGGTTCGTTCGTCACATGCTGCGACTTCGGCTGCTGGTCCTGCGCAACCAGGTGCGCCGGTCCTCCACCGACAATGGCGCCGGCCGGTTCGCCCGGCTGCTGGCCTTCGGCGCGGTCGGGGCCACCGGCATCGGGGTCAACACCGCCGCCCTCTGGTTCTTCTCCGAGTATGTGGTGCACCCCCATTACCTGATCGCCGCGGTGTTGGCGACCGAGGTGTCCACCAGCTGGAACTTCGTGCTCACCGAGAAGTTCGTCTTCCGGGGGGACAAGCCTGGAACCCGGCTCGGACGCGGCGTCCGGTTCTTCTTGCTCAACCACCTGGCGCTGCTGCCCCGGCTGCCGTTGCTGGCGCTGCTGGTGGGGGTGTTCTCGGCCAACCTGCTGGTGGCCAACGTGATCACCCTGGCGCTGCTGTTCCTGGTGCGGTTCGTGGTCGCGGACTCGGCGATCTACGCCAAGCCCGACGAGCAGGTCGTGGAGAAGCAGCCGATGCGCATCACCGTCGACCTGACCGGCGTGCAGCGTCCTGCGGCGATCGAGTCCGCCGAGCAGGCCGAGCAGGCCGAGCAGGTCACCGGCTCCCGGACCGGTCACCAGCAGGCCCGCCGTCCGGTCAGCGCGACCAGTCGTTACCTGCCCTACCGCTACTCCATCGACGGCGTGCTCAGCGTCGGCTCGCAGGTGCCGCTGAAGGAGCTGGAGTACTTCCGTGCCCAGTGGCTGGGCAACGACGTCGACCTGAGCATCCGCATCGACCAGGTCGGCGCCGGTCCGCGGACCCGTGCACTGATGACTCAGCACATGGCGCCCGCCGGTGTCAGCTACTCCGAGCACTTCGGCCGGCTCGGCGCGAACTTCCGAGTCGACATCGGCGACAAGATCGAGGTCACCTGCTCGCCCACGCTGGCACGCTCGCCGCACGTGCTCTACACCAACGTGATCGAGGCGCTGCTGCGGTTCATCGCGGTGTCTCGAGGGGTGATCCTGCTGCACTCGGCCTGCCTGGAAGTCGACGGCCGCGGCTTGTTGCTGTCGGCCCGCACCGACACCGGCAAGACCGGCAGCGTCCTCAAGCTCTTGCGCGAGCACGGCGCCAAGTTCCTTTCCGACGACATGACCATCCTGCACCCCGACGGCCACGCCACCTGCTTCCCCAAGCCGCTGACGATCAGCCACCACACCCTGCGGGCGGTGCAGGCCGGTGACTTGACAGCGGCCGAGTGGCGGCGGCTGAAGCTGCAGAGCAGGCTGCACTCCAAGGAGGGCCGCAACTTCGGCCTGGTGCTGGCCGGCCTGAACATCCCGATCATGGGCATCAACTCCTTGACCCAGCGCATCGTGCCGCCGCCGAAGTACAACGTCGACCGTCTGGTGGAGTGCAACGTCATCCGCAACACCCAGATCGAGAACCTGTTCGTGATCGAGCGTGGCGAGCCGGTGCTGGCCGACATCCCGTTCGACGAGGCCATCCAGACGCTGGTGGAGAACACCGATGACGCCTACGGATTCCCGCCGTTCCGCCAGATGGCGCCCTCGATCGTGATCGGTGACGACGACTACGCCGAGCTGCGCCGCAAGGAGCGCCAGATCCTGACGCAGGCGATGACCGGCATCCGGGTGCGCAGGCTGGGATCTGACACCTTCTCCTGGGCCGAGGACATCGCCGGCCTGCTCCGGAGCGAGACCGCGGACACCCAGCAGGCGGCCGAGGTCGTGCCGGCTGTGCCGGTCGCCGCGCCGACTGCCGCTCCGGCCGCTTCGCCGGTCGTCGATCCGCCGGTCAACGGGCCGGCCGTCCTGCCGGCCCCCGCATGACGAGCAACACCGAACCGGCTTTCCTGTCCGCGGTCCTGGCTCCGGCCCGCGAAAGCCTGGCCGCCCGGCGCGAAGCGCGCCCGGGCGGTCGGTCTTGGACTGCTCTGCTCGACAACCCACGGCTGCGGACGGCGCTGCCCGTGGCGCTGACCCTCTGCCTGGCCGCCTTTCTGCGGTTCTGGCAGCTGGATCGGGTGGGCTTCAACAGCGATGAGGCCGTCTACACCGGCACGGCCGCGTCGCTGGCCGGCGATGACGTGCTGCGGCAGATGTTTCCGGTGTTCCGGGCCCATCCGGTGCTTCTGCAGCTCCTGGTGTCCTTCGGCCAGTACGGCGGGGTCAGCGACTGGGCTGCCCGAGCGGTCGCGGCTGGGATCGGGGTCGCGGCCGTGCTGGCGACCTACCTGCTGGGACGGCGGCTCTATGACCACCGGATCGGGCTGCTGGCGGCCCTGATCATCGCTGTGATGCCCTATCACGTGGTGGTCAGCCGCCAGGTGCTGCTGGACGGCCTGATGACGCTGTGCGCCACGCTGGTGCTGTACTGCGTCGCGCGGTACGTCGAGTCGGCCGCCCTGCACTGGATGCTCGCCAGTTGCGCGGTGATGGGCCTGACGGTGCTGGCCAAGGAGACCAGCCTGGTGCTGGTGGGCGGTCTGTACGCCTTCTTCGCCCTCACCCCCTCGGTCCGGATCCGGCTGCGCCACGTCGGCCTGGGCCTGCTGGTGATGATCGCAGTGGTCGCGGCCTTCCCGCTGTCGATGTCGCTGTCGGATCGGGCCAGTTCCGGTCAGAATTACCTGTTATGGCAGCTCTTTCGCCGGTCCAACCACGAGCCCTGGTTCTACGCCGAGGTGCTGCCGCCGGCGTTCGGCTGGCTGACGCTGCTGCTGGCCGTCGTTGGCCTGGTGTTGTCGCGGGGGCACAACACCTGGCGTGAGCGGCTGCTGCTCACCTGGCTGGCGGTGCCGGTGGTGTTCTTCACCGTGTGGCCTGTCAAGGGTTATCAGTACCTGCTTCCGATCGCACCGGTGATCGCCATCCTCGCCGCGCGTGCTGTCGTCCGGGTCAGCACGCTGGCCGCGCTGCGGCGCCGGGGCCAGAAGATCGCGACCGGCGCCTCCTTGGCCCTGGTGCTGGTGCTGGTGATCAGCCTGCTGGTTCCGACCTGGTCACGCATCCAGCCCTCCACCAGCGGCACCTACCTGGCCGGCACCGGCGGCCTGCCGGGCGGTCGCGAGGCAGGGCGCTGGCTGGAACAGAACGTGCCGCCCAGCACCCAGCTGCTGGCGATCGGGCCGTCGATGGCCAATGTCCTGCAGTTCTACGGTCACCGGCGGGTGTTCGCGCTGTCGGTGAGCACTGACCCGGCCAATCGCAACCCCTCGTACCAGCCGGTGCCCAATCCGGATCTGGCGATGCGCCAGGCCCGGTTCCAGTACTTGGTCTGGGACTCCTACACCGCTGGGCGCTCGCCGTCCTTCAGCGCGAAGTTGACCGCGCTGGTCGCCAAGTACCACGGCGTGGCGGTGTTCACCTCGCCGGTCACCGTCAGGGCGAAGTCAGGCCAGCCCGTCGAAGTGCCGGTCGTCGTGATCTATCGGGTGCGTCCAGCATGAGAAGAAACATGAGAAGACTGCCAGCCGCCGTTGGAGCGGTCCTGCTGACCGCGTTGCTGCCCGTGCCGGTCGCCACCGCGGCGCCTACCAGTTCCGCCTTGCAGACCCCGATCGAGCACTTCGTCTACATGCTGCAAGGGGACCGGTCCTTCGACAACTACTTCGGCACGTACCCCGGCGCCGAGGGAATCCCGCCGGACGTCTGCCAGAAGCGCGTCGTCACCGGCTCCGACGAGGGCTGCGTCGAGCCTTTCTCACTGCACGGCAAGACCGTCGAGTCGCTGGGGGCGGGCACCGTGGAGCTGGACAACCAGTACGACGAGGGCCGGATGGACGGGTTCGTGGCCGCCTACCAGAACCAGGGGCGCGACGGTAGCGCCGTGATGGGCTATTACGACCAGCGCGATCTGCCGACCTACTGGGGGCTGGCCGACCGCTACGTCCTGTTCGATCACTTCTTCTCCTCGACCAGGTCCGGGCAGCGGGTCAACCGCTCGTACTGGGTGTCAGGCAGCCCACCGCCGCCGGGCAGCCCCAAGGCGGTCGCGGTCGACTACGCCCGGCACCCGACGATCTTCGACCGGCTACAGGCGGCCGGAGTCGACTGGAAGTTCTACGTGCAGGGCTATGACCCGAAGCAGACCTACCGAACCAACTCCAGGACCACTCCCACCACCCAGCCGGTGCGGGTCCCCTTGCTCAACTACCCCCGGTTCCTCGATGACCCGGCCTTGAGCTCGCGCATCGTGGACCTCTCCCAGTACTACCGCGACCTGGACAACGGAAAGCTGCCGGCGGTGTCCTACATCGCCAGCACCGGCCCCAGCGAGCGCTCGGCACGGTCGATCGCCAGCGGCCAGCGCCTGGTCACCAACCTGGTCGGCTCGCTGATGGTGAGCACGGCATGGAAGTCCTCGGCATTCTTGCTCTCCTATGACGGTTCCGGTGGCTGGTATGACCATGTGCGGCCACCACAGGTTGACTCCGAGGGTTACGGCATGCGGGTTCCAGCTCTGCTGGTGAGCCCCTACGCCCGACCTGGGCACATCAACAAAGAGGTTCTGGACTACACCAGCCCGCTGGCTTTCATCGAGGACAACTGGGGCCTGGCGCCGCTGGCCGCACGCGATGCCGCGGCCACGTCGATCGCCGGCGCTTTCGACTTCAAGTCAGGCCCTCGCCCGGCCGAGCTCCGGTTCGCCGAACCAGCCGTAGCCAAGGTTGCGGCCACCTCGGTATCGGTGGTGTTCTGGTGTTACGGCGTGGTGCTGTGCCTGGTGGTCGGGCTGGTGGTGTTTGCGGTCGTGCGTAGCCGGCGCAACCCGGGCCCGGCTCTGCCGTCCCAAGACAGGACTCCGTACTCGTCAGCTCTAGTGAAGGCAAAGACATGATGGCCACTCGCACATGGCGGGCAGGGGCGCTGGTGGTGGCCGCCCTGGTCGCCGCCTCCGCCCAGAGCACACCGGCAGCGGCCAGTTCCTATTCGGTCTGGCAACCGAGTGATATCAGCTCCGGTTCTAAGGCATCCTCGGCTCTGGCCGATCTGCCGACGACTCCGGCCGATCCACCGGTCGATCTGCCGACGACTCCGGCCGATCCGCCGACTGGGCCGCCGACCAATCCGACCGATCCGACCGATCCGCCGACGGGCCCGACTGATCCGCCGACTGATCCACCGACTGATCCACCGACTGATCCGCCGACTGATCCGCCGACTGATCCGCCGACGGGCCCGACTGATCCGCCGACTGATCCGCCGACTGATCCGCCGACGGGCCCGACTGATCCGCCGACGGGCCCGACTGATCCGCCGACGGGCCCGACTGATCCGCCGACGGGCCCGACCGATCCGCCGACGGGTCCCACTGATCCGCCGACCGGGTCCGCCCCCAACCCCAACACGAACACCAATGGATCGAGTGGTCCGACCAGCGGCGTTCAGCAAACCAGGCCGGGCGCTCAGGCCTCGGCGCGAGTGCAGCCGCGCCGGACACTGCGGCCCAAGCCAGGCGCCACTCGAAAAGCCGGTGGCCCGCAAGCCCGCCGCAAGCCGTGGCCGATCACCATGACGTTGAAGACAGTTCCGGCGCTGGCCGGCGTGCGCTTCACAGTCGACGGTCAACCGCTGGTGACCGGCGCCAACGGCATCACCACCTACACCGCCCAGCACGACTTCGCCAGCCACCGGCTGTCGGTCATCAGCAGTTCGATCACCACCAAGGAAAAGCGGTACGAGTTCCACCGATGGGCCGGCCAGCGGGACCCGGCCCAGGCTTTCACGCGCACGGTGTCCGGTCTGCCGATGCGTTCGAACTACGTGGTGACCGCAGCCTTCACAGTGCAGAGATCGGTGCTGCCGCGTCTGATCCGGCAGGACGGCACCGCCCTTCCCCCGGCCGAGGTCCAGAAGATCACCGCGCGCAGTGACAACGGGGCAATCGTGACGATGCCGCCGGGCAAGCCGACTTGGCTGGACGAGGTACGGCCGGCGTTTCTTCACAGCGTCCTTTCCGCCGAGCCGGTCACCTACTCACTGCAGAGCGTGATGGTCCGTGACACCAACGTGGTGGACGCCGGACGGCAGCGATTCACACCGGCCAGCACCAACAACCCGACCTTCACCACTCAATTCCACGACCTGGTGATCACCGGGCATGACGCGATCTTCAAGACCAAGCTGGGCACCAGCGCAACGGTGACCTTTCCCGACGGTGTCGAGCAGACGGTGCAGCTCGACGCACAGCACACCGCGAAGCTGACCAACCTGCCGCGTGGGCGTTACAAGGTCACGCTTGAGGCCGGTCGGGCCGTCGTGGGCGTTCAGCAATTCGGCCTGTCCAAGGACAAGACCGCGGATCTCATCGTGATCACCGCGCTGGATCTGGCGATCCTGTTCGGAGTGCTGCTGGCTATCGCCGTCGCGCTGTTGGTGATCGGGCGCCAGTACTGGCGCCGACTGGCCAGCCGTCCGCGCCGTGAAAGCGGCCTCGTCCTACCCCGGGAGAAGATTTTCACATGAGGCGCGCTGTCACGGTGACAGCGCTCGGCGCACTGTTGTCGTTGGCGGTGTCACTGGGCCAGGCGCCAGTCTCGGAGGCCGGTCCGGCGCCGGCCAGGCTGGCCGCCACGGCAGCGCCGAAGGTCACCGCGACCACGGCGCCGAAGGTCACCGCGACCACGGCTCCCGCGCCGAAGGTCACTGCGACCACGGCTCCGGCGTCGGTGCCGCCGCTGCTGGCCTACTACTACCAGTGGTTCGTTCCCAATTCCTGGGATCGAGCCAAGACCGACCTGCCCGCGCTCGGCCTCTATTCCAGCGAGGACCCCTGGGTGATGCGCAAGCACATCCAACAGGCCAAGGCCGCCGGCATCACCGGCTTCATCGTGAGCTGGAAGGACACCACCACCAACACCCGGCGGCTGCGGACGCTGATGACGGTGGCAGCCCAGGAGCACTTCAGCTTGTCCATGATCTATCAGGGCCTGGATTTCTATCGCAACCCGCTTCCGGTGGCGAAGGTTGCTGCTGACTTCGTCACCTTTGCCAAGGAGTTCGCGAGCAATCCGGTTTTCCTCCGGCTGGGCGGCAAGCCGCTGTCGATCTTCAGCGGCACGTGGGCGTACTCGCACGCCGACGTGGCCAGGGTCACCTCGGCGGTGCGACCGGGTTTGCTGGTGCTGTCGACAGAGAAGAGTGTCGCGGGCTACCGGAGGCTGGCTGATGTCACCGATGGCGACGCCTACTACTGGTCCTCGGTCAACCCGGCTACCAACCCGACTTACGGCACAAAGTTGAAAGAGATGAGCGCCGCGGTGCACGCCGACGGCAAGTACTGGATCGCGCCGTTCGCCCCTGGCTTCGATGCCAGGCTGGTCGGCGGGATGAAAGAGGTGCCCCGCAACGACGGCAGCACGCTGCGCACCGAGTACGCCACGGCCCTGAGATCCTCACCTGACGCGCTGGGCCTGATCAGCTGGAACGAGTTCAGCGAGAACACGCACGTGGAGCCCTCGAAGAAGTATGGAGATCGTTACCTTGAGGTCCTGGCCGAATTGCGGAACACCCGTCCTCCGGAGCCGGTGACCGCTGTCGATTCCAGTGCTCAACCGCTGGCCACCGAACCCGGCCGGCAGGTGCCCACCGTGGTGCTGCTGCTCGGGCTGCCGACGCTGCTGATCGCAGGGCTCACCCTGCTCGGTCGCCGGTTGCGGCGGCGGCACCGGCTGGCGGCAGCCGGTGGGCTGGTCGGCGGCACTGAGTCGGCGCATTCGAGAGGGTGACCCACAAACGCGCAGTCCTGATCTGAGCCAGCCCTCCTGCGCCACCTCAGGCGTGATCAGCTACCAGCAGTCCCGCGGCGTCGGGCCAGCACCCGACGCAGATCCTCGACGAGCACCACGGCGCGGCCGTCGCCGGCAGTCTCTGTCGCCCACTCGGCCAGGTCGCACAGCGCGAGGAGCTCTCGCCAGACGGCCTCGGCCGCGGTCAGCTCGTCCGCCTGGTCGGCGATCAGCCGGTCCAACTGGAGTATGTGCTCAGCCGAGGCCCGCACTCCGGCGTGTGACTCGGGGTGTTCCGCGCCGTCCTCAGCTAACACGAACGCTCCTCGGGTCGGTCGGTGACCAGTCGGTCAAAGCCGACCGTAGCTGAGGATAGCGGCGTCAGGGCGAAAAGCTCCTTACACGGGGATGAACGAAAGTTCCTCGATTCATTTACCTACCGTCACAAGTTCGGTTACGCTTCGTGACCAGGCTCAGCTCGAACTCGACTATCGGACCTGGAGTCCTGGTGCGCGAAGATCATATTTCTCCTACCGATTCGCCGACGCGACGCGCTCGGCTGCGCTTGATCGCTCTGGCTGCATCGGTGGCCCTTGGCTTGGGCCTGCTTCCGGCGATGGCCGCCCCGGCCGCCAGCGTGCCCGCTACCACAGCGGTGACGACCACGGCCGGCAAGCCACCGGTCTTCGCCTATTACTACCTGTGGTGGAGCGCCAATCATTGGAAGAGCGCGCTGGGTCCCAACTACCCGGTGACAGCGAGCCCCCTGCCGCTCCCGGCCACGCTCGACTCGACTGGCTGCGGAGCTCGAAGCCGCTATGTCGGCAACACTCTCACCGACGTGCCCGGCAGGATCTACAGCCAGGATGACGCAGGCTTCATCGAGGCTGACGTGCGCCAGGCGGCTGCCGCGGGCCTGACAGGCTTTGCGGTGAACTGGATCGGGACCGGGTCAAGCACCCAGACCGCCGCCAGCAATCCCTACAGCGCCCGGCTGCGGGTTCTGGTGAACGCGGTCGGCAAGGTCAACGCCGCCGGCATCCCGTTCAAGCTCTGGCTCAGTTACAAGGCCTCGGCGAAGGTGCTGCCGGCCTCTCACATCAGCAACGACCTGGCCTACTTTGTCAGAACCTATGGCGCCAACCCAGCCTTCGACAGGACGAGGTCGCCGAAGGTGACCGTGATCTGGCAGGGCAGTCGCAAGTACCCGGCCTCCACGCTGTCCTCGGTCGGCGCCCCGCTGCGCTCCAGGCTGAGGATCCTCGGTGACGAGACCACGTGGTCTAGCAGCCGAGCGCCCTTCCTGGACGGCAACGCCTACTACTGGTCCTCGCAGAACCCGTACAGCAATCCCCAGTCCTTCAAGCAACTGGCTACCCTGGCCGCTGCTGTGCGGGCGTCCGGGGCCAACCCTGACCGAACCCCCAAGGTGTGGGTCGCGCCGATCATCCCCGGTTACAACAAGCAACTGGCTGGCGGCTCGGCCTGCGTCCCACGACGCGGCGGTCAGACGATCAAGACCCTGTACAACGGCAACGGCGCCACCCGTCCCGATGCCTTCGGCCTGATCAGCTGGAATGAGATCACCGAGGGCTCCTACATCGATCCGATGACCCGCTACGGCTACCAGGACCTCAACGCCCTCAGCTCGCTGATCAGATAGCGGCGTTCACCCGCCCGAACCAGCGTTGCCATGCGGGAATGGAGATCAAGCTGGAATAGGCGCTTTCCGCCCTATAAGCCCGGCGATTAGTGTAAGATTCCTCACATCACGGCCGGGCTAGCGGGGGCCAACGCTCGGGTGGAACAACCACCAAGCTTGGAGCCGGTGCCACGAGGTAATCAGCGATGGGCGAATCTATTCGGGTGCTGGTCGTTCAGACCGGCATCCTGATGCGGCGAGCAGTGGTTCAACGGCTTGAAAGCAGTGGGGCGACAGTCGTCGGCCAGGCTGCGACCAACGCCGAAGCGTTGGTCGAGTACGCCCAGCGCTATCCGGATGTGGTGACCGTCGACGTGCGGTTGGGGGCCGAGTCTGGCCTGGTGTTGATCCAGGACCTGCTTGAGTGCCATCCCGACGCGGTCGTCATGGTCTACACAGGCCATCCCGACATGCAGCTGGCCCAGCAGGCCGTGGCCGCCGGCGCGGCGGGTTATATCTGCAGAGGCGCCAGTCGGGCCGAGTTGTGGGACTGCCTCCGGCGTGCGGTCAGCGGGGTCCGCCCGGTGCTCGACCGGCGACTGGTCGAGGTGCGGTCAGAGAGCGTGCCAGAAGTGGCTGCCAGCACCGGCTCCGTTCCTCAGCTGACCACCCGGCAACGGCAGGTGCTGCACCTGGTGGCGGCCGGCACCACGTCGAACAAGGAGCTCGCCAGGGAGCTCTTCATCTCGGAGAAGACGGTCAAGAGCCATATCGAGCGGATCACCGCCAACCTGGACGTCTCGCGCCGAACGCAATTGCCGCTGCGGGCGCTTGAGCTCGGGCTGCTGCCCGTGCCTGAGCAGCCGCCGTCTCGCGTCCGCGCCGGAGCCGCGGTCACCCGGATGGCGCCCGTCGCGCGTAACGGGGTAGTCGTCTAAGCTTTTAAGGTACTGAGCAGTCAGTCGGGCCCCGTTTAAAGGGCCGTTTTCTGATTGCCGCGCGCGCTCGAGCACTGCGCGGCTGGGGACCAGATGACTGACATAGCTGATCGCGCCAGGGCCGTCGAACCACAGCCCATCCTGGTACGGCCCTATCCTGCGACGCAGAGTCCGCGCGGCTCGGTGTTTCTGAAGCTGCTGCGCACCACCGATCACAAGCTCATCGGTCAGATGTACCTGGTGACCTCGTTCGTCTTCTTCATGCTCGGTGGCCTTCTCGCCATGGTCATGCGGGGAGAGTTGGCCCTGCCAGGGATGCAGTTCCTGTCGCCGGAGCAGTACAACCAGCTGTTCACCATGCACGGCACGATCATGCTGCTGCTGTTCGCGACGCCGCTGGTGTTCGCGTTCGCGAACCTGGTGGTGCCGCTGCAGATCGGCTCGCCAGATGTGGCGTTTCCCCGGTTGAACGCTTTTTCTTACTGGCTGTTCCTGTTCGGCGGCCTCATCGTGGTCTCCGGCGCGCTGACGCCGCAGGGCGCGCCGGACTTCGGCTGGACCGGCTATGCCCCGCTGAGCAACATGCAGCACTCTCCCAACGTGGGACCGGACATGTGGATCATGGGGTTGGCGGTCGGCGGCTTGGGCACCATCCTGGGCTCCGTCAACATGATCACCACCATCCTGTGCCTGCGAGCGCCCGGCGTGACGATGTTCCGGATGCCCATCTTCACCTGGAACATTCTGGCCACCTCGCTGCTGGTGCTGCTGGCCTTCCCGATCCTGACCGCTGCCCTGCTGGTGTTGTGGGCCGACCGGCACCTCGGGGCTCAGGTGTTCGAGGCACGCAACGGCGGGCCGATCCTGTGGCAGCACCTGTTCTGGTTCTTCGGCCATCCCGAGGTCTACATCGTGGCGTTGCCGTTCTTCGGCATCATCACCGAAGTCATCCCAGTGTTCAGCCGCACCCCGCTGTTCGGCTACAAGGGCATGGTGCTGGCCACGCTCGGGATCACCGGGCTGTCGCTGGCGGTGTGGGCGCATCACATGTACGCGACCGGGGTGGTGCTGCTGCCGTTCTTCGCCTTCATGACGTATCTGATCGCGGTGCCCACCGGCCTGAAGTTCTTCAACTGGATAGGCACCATGTGGCGAGGCTCGATCACCTTCGAGACACCCATGTTATGGGCCATCGGCTTTATGGTGACCTTCCTGCTCGGCGGCCTCACCGGGGTCATCCTCGCCTCGCCGCCCCTGGACTTCCACGTCTCGGACACCTACTTCGTGGTGGCGCACTTCCACTACGTGCTGTTCGGCACCATCGTGTTCGCGGCCTTCGCCGGCATCTACTTCTGGTTTCCGAAGTTCACCGGCCGCTACATGGACGAGCGGCTGGGCAAGCTGCACTTCTGGCTGACGTTCGTCGGGTTCCACGTCACCTTCTTGATCCAGCACTGGCTGGGCAACGCGGGCATGACCCGGCGTTACGCCGATTACCTGCCCACGGACAACTTCACCACCATGCACCTGATCTCCACCCTGGGGTCCTTCGTGCTCGGGGCCTCGATGCTGCCGTTCCTGTACAACGTCTACCGCTCGTACCGATTCGGCGAGATCGTGACGCAGGACGACGCCTGGGGGCACGCCAACTCACTGGAGTGGGCGACCTCCTGCCCGCCGCCGCGGCACAATTTCACGTCGATGCCGAGGATCCGCTCCGAGCGCCCGGCGTTCGAGGCGCATTACCCCCACCTCATCGACCGGCTGGACCGTGAGGCGCACGCGGAGAAGCGTCACCACAAGAACGTCGCGCGGGCTGGTGTGGCCGCGGTCGGCTCGGACGGCGGCAAACCGCGCAGCCAGCGTGACCCCGATCCTGGCAACGGCTGAGGCTCAGGCAGCGCTGGGCGTACGTCAGTGTTGGTTGATCGCGCCCATCACCACGCCACCGGCCGGGGCGTCGTCGTCGGCGGTGCCGTCCACCTCGGTGTCGGGAGTCTCGGACACGTCACGGCCCTCTCTCTCGGCGAGTTCGGCCTCTTCCAAGCCGGGTAGCCGGCCCTCGCTGGCAGCCTCTTCGAGGTTGTGATCGTCGCCGTTCTGATCGTGCTCGCTCATGTCGTCTTCTCCCTGGCAGCCCGGTCGAGTCCAGCCGTGGCTTGGCCGCTCACCACTGCCCAGTTTCGCGTGGACCGTTCACTGGCGCAAGGCGGGCCGTCGGGGTGGCAGGTAGGACAGAATGATCGGGTGCGCCAGGTGCCGGGTTCCGACGTGCTGGCGGCCTTCGGGCTGGCCGGCAGCCCTCTCCAGCCGCTGGCCGGTGGTCAGGGCCGGGCTTGGCAGGCCGGTGCGGTCATCCTCAAACCGGTCGGCAATCAGGCCGAGGCGGAATGGATCGCCGATGTGGCGCCCACCGTGACAGGAGCGGGTTTTCGCCTGAGCCAGCCGGTGCGAACCCTCACCGGTGACTGGACGGCGGCCGGCTGGTCAGCCTGGCAGCGGCTGTCCGGCGACCATGACCTCACCCGCTGGCCGGACGTGCTGAGCGCCGGCGCAGCCCTGCACCAGGCGCTGGCGGCGGTGGCCGAACCGGCTTTCCTGGCCGAGCGCGATGATCACTGGTCGGTCGCCGAGCGGCTCAGCTGGGCCGGCGAGCTGCCGGCTCATCCCGTGCTGCGCGCGCCGGCTGAGCGGCTTGCCAGCCAGTTGCGCCCGACCCGGCGGCCCAGCCAACTGATCCATGGCGACCTGACCGGCAACGTCCTGTTCGCCGACCCGGCGGCGCCGGGGATCATCGACTTCACCCCGTATTGGCGACCGGCCAGCTTCGGCCTGGCGGTCGTGGTGGCTGACGCGGTGGCCTGGCACGGCGCCGGCCGGCGAGTGCTGCACGCCTTTGAGCTGGTGGAGCCGGTCGAGAGCCGGTCCATGATCGCCCGTGCCACGCTGTTCCGGCTGATCACCGCTGAGCGCATCGCGTCAGGGCGCCAGGCGCCGTTGGCCTACCTGCGCAGCAACGCCGAGGCGTACAGCAGTGTCTGCACGGTCCTCGGCGTGTGCTGAGCGGCGCTATGAGCCAGGCGTGGCTTACCCCTTCAAGCCAGATCGCGAGACGCTCTCGATGACCTGCCGCTGCGCGATGATGAAGATCATGATCACCGGAACGCTGGCCACCACGGCGCCGGCCATGATGATCGGGTAGTTCACCGTCGCCGCGTTCTGCAACTTCGCCAGGCCGGACGGCAGGGTCTGGGTCTCCGGGCTGAACAGCACGTACACCGGCCACAGGAAGTCGTTCCAGTTGGTGAGGAACGACAGCACTGCCAGCGTCGACAGGGCCGGTCTGGACAGCGGCAGGATCACCTTGATGAAGATCTTCCACTGGTTGGCGCCGTCGATGATGGCGGCCTCCTCCAGTTCCTTGGGCAGCGTGGAGAAGAACTGCCGGAGGAAGAACACCCCGAAAGCGCCGCCCGCGCTGGGCACGATGATCGCCCACAACGAGTCCAGCCAACCCAGCCGGCTCACGATCAGGAAGTTGGGGATCAGGAACACAAACGCCGGCAGGAAGATGGTGGTGATCACGCTGGTGAAGATGAGCTTCTTACCCGGGAAGTCCATCCGGGCCAACGCGTAGGCGGCGAGGGCGTCCACGGCGACGATCAGCGCCGCGTTCACCGCCGCGGAGAACATGCTGTTGAAGAACCAGCGCAGCACCGGGTTGGCCGATCCCGCGCTGAACAGCGTCTGGTAGGCCGAGATGTCCCAGGGTTGGGGTATCCAGGACAGCTCCAGGCTGGTCGATGCTTCCGGAGTCTTGAACGACGTGCTGATCATCCACACCAGCGGCGCCAGGAAGATCAGGGTCAGCACCGCCAGCATCAGCCAGAACAGAACCTGGCCCAGCGGCGTTCTGGCCGGCCCGCCCGAGTGAGCGTTGCGGTTACGGGCCGGCTCCCGCGGGTCGGGACCGGTGGCGGCGGTGGCGCCGCCGGGTGCGAGGCTCGTCATGACTCTTCCTTCTCGCGGAACAGTCTGAAGTTCAGCAGGCTGATCAGGATCAGCATCAGGGCCAGGATGTAGCTCATCGCCGCGGCGATCCCCTGCCGGTACTGCTGAAGCCCGACCTGGGAGATGTAGTAGATCGCTGTCCGGGTGGCGTTCTCCGGCGCGCCCTTGGTGATCAGGTACGACTGCCCGAACATGTTGGCCGAGGCCAGCAGGGTCAGCGTCAGCACGAACAGCAACACCGGACGCAGTCCCGGCAGGGTGACGTTGCGGAATTTGTCCCACGCGGTGGCCCCGTCCACCTCGGCGGCCTCGTACAGCTCCGGTGAGATGTCCTGCAGGCCGGCCAGGTAGATGATCGCGTTGAAGCCAAGGGTCCACCAGACCGTCATGCCGACCAGCCCCACCCAGGCCCAGGGGACCTGGGTGGTCCAGGGGTAATCGCCGCTGAGCCCGATCTTGCCGAGGTAGAAGTTCAGCATTCCGATGGTGGGGTCGAGCAGGAACCGGAACAGCACGCCGACGACCGCCACGCCGAGCACGTAGGGCGTGAAGAAGACAGCGCGAAAGAAGGTGCGGCCCGGGAACTTGCGGTTGAGCAGCATGGCGATCGCCAGCGGGATGACCACCAGCAGCGGCACGCTGAAGACCGTGAAGATCGCCGTGGCCCGGATGCTGCGCCAGAAGTCAGCGCCGTCACGCGAGCCCGACTTGAACAGGTCGAGGTAGTTGTTCAGGCCTACCCACGGCTGATTCGGCAGCAGGTAGTTGTAGTCATGCAGGCTGATCCAGATGCCGTAGACGGCGGGCAGCAGGATGAACCCGATGAACAGCACGCCGTACGGCGCCAGAAACAGGTAGGGAGTCGCCCAACCACTGCGGCGCCGCCTGCCAGTAGACCTGACAGGCGGCCGCTCTACAGCGGTGGCCTCAGTGGTGCTCGTCATGCTCAGCCGTACTTCTTCTTGTTCTGCGCCAGGATCTGCGACGCCTTGTTGGCCGCGCTGCGCAGGGCCGAGGCGGGATCGGACTTACCGAGCACCGCGGCGTTGACCGCGTCGTACATCGCCGTCATGGCGTCGCTGATGCCGGCCACGGCGGGCGGGAAGTGCACGTCCGGCACCTCCTTGGCGAACGGCTGCAGACCCTCGATCGAGGTGAACTCCGAGCTTTCGGCCAGCTTCTCGACAGCCGGGACCTTGCCGCTCTTGGCCCAGTCGGCGCTGTTCTGGGTGAACCAGTTGACGAAGTAGGCCGAGGCATCCACCTTGTTCGGGTCACTGCCCTGGGTGCGCGGCAGCACGAACTGGTGAGAGTTGCCCCAGACGCCGCCCTTGTCACCGATCTTGGGCAGCTCGGCCAGGCCGATCTTGGCGGTGGTCAGCTTGGTGACCTCGTTCACCTGCCAGATACCCTGCCAGTTCAGTGCGTTGCGGCCGTTCTTCAGCGCGACGTAGTCGGCGTCCTGGCCGACGTTCTTGGGGCTGTAGCCGTTCTTGACCAGGTCGGTCATGAAGGTCAGCGCCGCGATGCCGCCCTCGGAGTCCCAGGTCGCCTTAGTGACGTCTTCGTTGAACAGCTCGCCGCCGAACTGCCACAGCAGCGACTGGTACATCAGGCCGCCGGTGAACTGGAACGGGCTGACCCAGCTGCCTTGAATCCCCTTGGACTTCATGGCCTCCACGGCGGCCATGTACTCATCCTTGTTGGTCGGCGGCTTCTCCGGGTCGAGTCCGGCCTTTTCGAACACGTCCTTGTTGTAGAACAGGCCCAGGCAGTGCACGTCGATCGGAATGCCGTAGCGCCTGTCCTTGTACATGCCGCCATTCCAGACGGCCTCGGCGTAATCCCCCTGGTTCAGCTTCAGGCTGTTGGCGACCGCGTCGATCGGCACGATGACCCGCTGGGCCGCCTGGGTCGGGATGGCGTCGATGTGCATGACTGCGATGTCCGGGCCGTTTCCACTGGTGACCGCCGCCGGCATCTTCTGGAAGAAGTCCGCCCACTGGAAGACGTTCATGTTGACTTTGACGTTCTTGGTCTCGGAGTTGAACTTCGTGACCATCTGCTTGGCGTACTCGCCGTCGGCGCCGGTCCAGCCGTTCCAGAACGCCAGGCTCACGTTGGGGCCGTTGTAGGCGGTGCCCGCCCCCGACGCGGTCGGCCCGCCGGCGGCGCCCGGGGGTGTGCTCTTACCGCCGCAGGCAGCGAGTGCGAGCGCGCCTCCGACGGCTCCGGCCGCCCCCATGAAGCCGCGCCGGGACAGCGGAACGTTGAGCTGGTTCATCGAAAGTCTCCTTGATGGGTGAGAGTCAGACGTCGGGGTGAGCGAAGCAGGCGCGCCGTGGCCGAGCGTCAGGGGGCTGAGATCCGACGGTGGCCGGTTAGCGAAGTCATCTCGGGCGCGGTCCAAGCGCACTGCCAGAGGCTCGCCAAGGCGTCCCCTATCGGGAGGGCTCCTGCTGGTCTCGTTTGACCATGGAGATCAGCAAGTCTTTGATCTCCCAATTGAAGGTAGCGGCAGTGTTGATCGCGAGCACCGGCTGCAGCGCATCGGTATCAATCTGTGCCGAAGTACAGGCTTGGCAGCCATGCCACATCCGGATATTCCGGACAGCCCGACTGCCCGCCACCGCCTGCCCTGTGTGAGGACGGGCTCGCACTGGCTCTATAACGCCGGATATCTGCTTGAGACAATGGATACCTGGGAGGTTTCGGCGGAGGGTTGTTCGGCTGCCGCTCTGCGTGAGCGCCCCGGGACTCGGGTGTCCAGACAAGCCCGCGCACCACCCTTTACATCGCTAAAAGCCTGGGTCAGGATGGCAAGACGGCTCGCCGTCGCCCATTGCTCGGAGGTTGTCCATGCGCTGGTCCAGAAAGATCGTCCTGCCGATGCTTGCGTTGGCCACGGCGGCCTCGACCGTCGCGGTCGCCAGTCCGGCCCCGGCGAGCACGACGTCCACGGTGAAGCAGCAGAGCAAGCACCAGGTCGCTCCCTCTTACACCAACCCGCTCAAACTCCGGCTGCCCTCCGGCGCCCTCGCCGAGAGCTGTGCCGACCCCGACGTCCTGCGCGGGCAGGGCACGGATCGGCACTGGTACCTCTACTGCACCACCGACGCGCTCACCGCGAGCGAGGTCGGCCCCACCGGCAGCCCGGTGCTGCACAACGTTCCGATGTTCAGCTCGCTGGACCTGATCAACTGGACCTATGAGGGTGACGCCTTCCCGACCAAGCCGGCCTGGGTGACCGGGTTCGTCTGGGCGCCGGAAATCGTGTACCGCAACGGCAAGTACATGCTGTATTACGGCGCGTCGGACACCTCGCTGCCCGGGGGCGGCTCGGCGATCGGCGTGGCCACCAGCGACAGCCCGACCGGTCCGTGGACCGACAGCGGGCAGCAGGTGGTGGAGCCACAGGGCGCTCCCGGCAGCCGCCGCTGGATCTTCGACCCCGAGGTGCTCAACGCCAACGGCGTCAGCTATCTCTATTTCGGCAGCTACTTCGGTGGCATCTCGGTTCGGCGGCTCTCGGCCGATGGACTCTCCACCGATCCGGCAAGTCAGACCCAGGTCGCGATCGACAACCGCTACGAGGGCACCCAGATCATCAAGCGGGACGGCTGGTACTACCTGCTGGCCTCGGCCACCAACTGCTGCGCCGGCCCGCTGACCGGGTACTCGGTGTTCGCGGCACGCTCGCGCAGCCCGCTCGGACCGTTCGTGGACCGCCACGGCGTCTCCATCCTGGCCGGCCGGGTCGGCGGCACCCCGGTGCTGGCCCAGAACGGGAACCGATGGGTGGGCGCCGGTCACCACACGGTGATCACCGACTTCTCCGGTCAGGACTGGATGATCTACCACGCCGTCGACCGCAACGACCCCTACTACGCCGATGAGGTCGGCTACACCAAGCGGCCGGCGCTGATCGACCCGCTCGACTGGAGGCAGGGTTGGCCCACGGTGCGTGCCGGCCGCGGCCCGTCAGACTCGCCGATGCCCGGCCCGGCCGCGCAGCCTGGACAGCGGACCGCCTACAAGCCGCGATTCGTCCAGGAGCCGCGCCCGACCCGGCTCTACAAGTCGCTGTCGGATGAGTTCCGGTCCGACACGCTGTCCAAGCAGTGGACCTGGATCCGGCAGCCGGAGGCCGGCAGCTACCGCCTCGACAGCGGGCAGTTGCGCTGGAAGACCCAGGCCGCCGACATCCACCCGCCCGCCACCCCGCTGGCCTCGGTGCTGACCGAACCGGCGCCCAAGGGCGACTACGTCGTGGAGACCAAGGTCAGGGTCACCACCCCGCCGGAGGGCTGCTGCTACAACTACGTCCAGGGTGGGCTGGTCATCTACAACGATGACGGCAACTACCTCAAGCTCTCCTCGGCCTCGATCTGGAACACCAGGCAGACCGAGTTCGGCAAGCAGGTGTCGCCGGTGCCCGCCGGGTACCCCAGCTACGGCAATGCCGTGGTCGGGCCGGTCGGCATCACCACCTACCTGCGGATCGTGCGGATCGGTGAGCGCTACACCGCGTACACCAGCCTGGACGGCCGGCAGTGGGACAAGGGCGCCACCTGGACCCAGGCGAACTCCCCGAACACCAAGATCGGCCTGGTCTCCATGGGCGGCGCCGGTTTCAGCAGCAACTTCGACTACGTCCGGGTCAGCGCCGTGCACGTCTCGCCGCACTGGATGGACTGACTGACACCTCGGTTGTCGGCTGAGTAGAAGCCGCGGCGTGGGCGGGGGCTCAGGGCCCTGCCCACGCTGCGGACTCATGCTGGCCAGCTGCTCAACAGGGCAGTTGAGCAGCCTCGTCGTAGGACCGGTAGCCGCTGGGGATGCCGAAGGCAGGCGTTCCGTCGGTGTTCCAGCCGGCCGGCTGGGCGAAGATCGCCCGGTCGTTCCAGCCGTTGGCCGTGCTGGTCTTGGCGTGGTAGACGAGCCAGTTCTTGCCGTTGGCGCCGGGCACCGGCAACGAGGCGCCGGCGGTGCCGTAGACGCCGTTGGCGGAGGAGAAGACCGGCCCGCGCTTGGTGTAGGACAGGTAGGTGGTCAGGTCGCCGCCCTTGTAGACCAGCTCGCCGAGGCTGTAGGACGTGGTCCAACTGGCATTGGCGTTGTAGACGATGGTCAGGGCGTTGTTCGGCCCGATCCAGGCTTCCGGCCCTTCCTCGATCGCCTGCACCGAGGTCTCCCAGGGTTGGTCCGGGTTGGCGATCAGCCGTCGGTAGTCCTGGTCGATATGCAGCGGGTCGCTCATATGGGCGATGTAGAGCTGCTGCGGGGGCGCCCCGCCATTGCCGGTCGGCGTTCCCGACCACAGCATCCACCAGCTGTTGTTGTAGTAGAACACGGTGGCATCGATGGCCCACTGGTTCGTCGAGTCGCTGATCTTGCCGAAGAAGGTCCAGCTACCCAGCGGGTCCTGGGTGTTGGCGGTGATCGCGAAGATGCGGTGGGTGTTGTTCGTGGCCGGGTCGCCGCCCTTGTCGGTCGCGCCGGCGAAGTAGATGATCCAGCGCCCGTTGAGGTATTCCAGTTCCGGCGCCCAGATCTCAGCGCTGTGGTCGGTGCCCAGCGGCGCGGTCCAGATGACCCGGCGGGTCGCGGTGTTCAACCCGGCCAGCGTCGTAGAGGCCCGAAGGTTGATGCTGCGTGCGCCGTCGGACTGGACCAGGTAGTAGGTGCCGTTGCGGTACCAGATCGAGGGGTCCGCGCCGGCGGGCAGGACCGGGTTCTTCAGCGTGCAGGTGGCGGCGACGGCGGTGCTGGCCCGTTCCGTGCCCACCGCCACCGCGCCCGGTATCAGGAACAACGCCGACAGCAACGCGATGCGGCGGCGACCGGCGAGCCTACGGGGCTGGCGAGCAGGACTCGTCATAACGGTGTCGACCATGCCACATCAGAGCACCGGCACGGTGGGCCGTCAAGCGGACTCAGCGGCCACGGATGAGCTTGCCGAGATCACCGGGAGCTTCAGGCCTCACCCATGACCAGGCCCTCGATGGTGTGCTTCTGCGTGATCGGGACCAGCTCATCGACGATCGGGCAGTTCAGGCGCCGCCGGATCGCCTCAGGCAGCGTCTGCCAGTAGTCCTTGGTGACCGCGAGGTCGTGGTGCTCGGCGTTGTTCGCCTCGGGCCCGTCCACCCCCAGCACCAGCACCGGGCGCAGCTTGTCCGAGTGATTGGTGGTGCCACGGTGAATCGTCAGCGCCGAACGTGCCGAGATGTCACCCACCTGTGGGTACTTGCGGACGGCGCGCTCCTCATAGCGCGGGTAGTAGGACTTGGGCGGAAACATGCCGTGCTCGAAATCCGGGCTGTCATCGAACTGCGTGCCGAGTGCGATCTCGAAAGGACCCATGTCCTCAGTGGTGTCCACGGTGGTCACGTTGAAGGCGAGCGAGGTCAGCCGTCGCTCGTCGCGGGTCTGCGGCGGGCTGGGAAAGTCCCGGTGCCAGGGCTGGTTCATCGCACCCGGGAAGGGGATGTCGAAGCCGACTTCGACGATCCGGTAGTCCGGGCCCAGCACCGCCTCGCTGACGGCCTGCACCCACGGGTGGCTGGCCAGCTCGACGAAGCCCCGCAGCGCCTGCGGGTGGATCTCGACATACCAACGGTTCGGGCCACGGCCGACGGCGCCATGCGGCCGGCTGCGAGCTTCGGTGAAGGCAGCCATCACGTCCTCGCCGAGGGTCTGCACCCACTCCCGCGAGAAGGCGCCTTTGCGACCCACCACCCCGTCGGTGTGAAGCGCGCGCACCGCCTCGGCGATGTCGGCGTCACTGACCTGGGAACTGACTGGCTGGCCCTTGGACGGCACGGTGCGAGTCATCGGATCCTCCGTATAACACTGGCTATTCTCCGAAAGAGTACGCGCTGGGCCTCAGATCCGGTCGCTCACTTCCACACCCTGGTAGTAGTTCTCGGTGGGCGCCTTGGCCGGCCGCCACCAGCTCTCGTTCTCCCGGTACCACTCGATCGTCGCCGCCAGGCCCGCCTCGAAGTCCTCAAAGCGCGGGCGCCAGTCGAGTTCGGTCCGCAGCCGCGTGGCGTCGATGGCATAGCGCAGGTCATGTCCGGCCCGGTCGGTCACAAATTCAATGGGGACCGTCACCGACATCAATCGGGCCAGTGATTCCACCACCTGCAGATTCGACCGCTCGCCATTGGCGCCGATCAGGTACGTCTCACCGAGGCGCCCTTTGTCGATTATCGTCAGGACGGCGGAATTGTGGTCGTCCACATGAATCCAGTCGCGGACATTGCGGCCGCCGCCGTAGACCTTGAATGGAATTCCGTCCAGCGCGTTGGTGATCTGGCGCGGGATGAATTTCTCGACGTGCTGGCGCGGGCCGTAATTGTTCGAGCAGTTCGATATCGTGGCGGCGATGCCGAACGAGCGCACCCAGGCCCGCACCAGGTGGTCGGCGCCGGCCTTCGTCGCGGAGTAGGGGCTTGAGGGCCGGTAGGGGGTGTCTTCGGTGAATGACGCCGGGTCATCGAGCTCCAGGTCGCCGAAAACCTCGTCGGTGGAGATGTGATGCAGCCGTCGCTCGTGCTTGCGGACGGCTTGCAGCACCTCGTAGGCGCCGATCAGGTTGCTCTGGATGAACCGACCGGGCGAGGTCAGCGCCACGTCGTTGTGGGACTCGGCGGCGAAATGGACCACGACGTCGCTTCGCGCCACCAGTGGGTCCAGCACCGAGGTGTCGCAGATATCGCCGGTGACCACTTCGATGTCGTCGCTGACGTCGGCCAGGCTCAGTCCATTAGCGGCATAGGTGAATGCGTCGAGAACGATCACCGACGCGGCAGAGCCGCTCGACAATATCGAATGCACGAAATTGGAGCCGATGAATCCGGCACCACCTGTCACGAGGTACCTCAGACCCGCCACCGTTTACCGCTCCCTTTCGACCGCGCTACCTCACTGACCGCAACGTTGAACGATACCGTATGCGGATAGTCAGATAGCCGGGCGCGAACACCGCCACAGGGGTGGCTGCCGCCGTCGCGGCCGGTTCGGCGGCTGCGAGCCGCCGGAATGACAGCGGCCCCCAGCGACGGTCCCACGCCGATGTCTGCGCGCGGGACGGCTGGAGGCCGCTGCTGTTCGCCAGTTAGGGAAGCGTCACGTACGGCGCCAGGAACGATCGGGCAGAGGCCGTGTCCAGGCGATAGGCCACGTTGGTGGAGTAGCAAGGCGTGTCACCGGTGATCGTGGTGCCCGCCAGGATCAGCGTGCGGCTGATCGTGATGAAGTTCGGGCCGCCGGAGTCGCCGTAGCAGGCACCGCCATAACCCTGGGACTCGATCATCGCCAGCCGGATCCAGGTGTCATTGAGCGCGGCGAAGCCGAGTTCGGCCTTGAGCCGGACGCCGCCGCCCGGGTGTGTCTGGCCACCGGGGCCGGTAGTGGCTTCTTCGGTGCCGTACCCGACGGCGGTCCAGACGCTGTTGTCGAGGGACTTGGCGCTGAGCGCGTCCAGCATTCCGGCGGTCGGCAGGGTGGCCGGCTTGAAGGCCCACCGGTTGGCGGGCGTGACGGCGCGGCGGGCGAAGTCGATGACGGCGATGTCATGGGAGTTCGACTGGTTGCCCGGGTATGCCGAGTCGTGGGCGGGGTCGCCCTCGACGGCGTGGCCGTGGTCGAGGAACCATTGGGCCTGGGCGGCGCCGTGCAGCCCCAGCGCCTGGGAGCGATCGAGTTCGCCCTGAACGTTCTGGTCCAGGGACACGTAGAACTTAGCTCCCGCCGGCCAGTCGACAACGCAGTGCGCGGCCGTCAGGTAGGTGTTGCGGTCGACCATGGCGCCGCTGCAGTACCAGTCGAAGTCGTCATTGGCGCCGTCGCCGTCGGTGTCCTGCAGAACCAGCATCGCGCCGGTCTCGGTGCGCTCGGGGGCCGGCTCCGAGTTGTAGGTGCTGATCGCTGACGCGGGTCCGGACCCGAATGTCAGCATCGCGGCGGCCACCGCGATGAGAGGGATACCGAGACGACGACGCATGGGACGCTCCTTGTGCGGATGAGTGCAGGGGTGACGGGGTCTGTGCTCCTGAGCCCGATGTGACCGCCTTGCCCACTTCGAGTGGGCTTATCGTGACTCCTTGCAGACGCCTTGGCAAGAGGTGACACCACTGCTCAGTTGCAACGTCTGCCTGACCTGGACGCAGCGGCCCTGAAACCGCGTCCCCGGGCGGACCCTTACCCCCCGACACCAGGGCGAGGGTTGTTCTCAGGGCCGTCCCCGATGTCTTGGCCTCGCGTCACGGCGAGGATTTCCTGCATGATCACAGTCGATTCACTCACCAAGAAGTACGGCGCGCACACCGCCGTCGAAGGCGTCAGCTTCACGGCCCGGGCCGGCCGGGTGACCGGGTTCCTCGGTCCGAACGGCGCCGGCAAGTCGACCACCATGCGGATCATCGTCGGCCTCACCCCGCCCACGGCGGGAACCGTCACCATCGCCGGACGCAGGTACCGCGACCTTCCCAACCCTGGACTGGAGGTCGGCGTCCTGCTCGACGCCTCCGCCCAGCACGCCGGTCGCACCGGGCGCGAGATCCTCACCATCGCCCAGCAGACGATGGGGCTGCCGGCGGCCCGGGTCCGCGACATGATCGAGCTGGTCAGCCTGACCGCTGCCGAGGCCGACCGCCGGGTCGGCGCCTACTCCCTCGGGATGCGTCAGCGCCTCGGCATCGCCACCGCCCTGATCGGCGATCCGGAGGTGCTGATCCTCGATGAGCCCGCCAACGGCCTGGACCCGGCCGGCATCCGCTGGATGCGTGACCTGCTTCGCGACTACGCCAACCGGGGCGGAACCGTCCTGCTGTCCTCGCACCTGCTGCACGAGATCGAGGTCATCGCCGATGACATCGTGGTGATCGGCAACGGCCGAATCGTCTCGCAGGGCGCCAAGACCGAACTGCTGCAGGCCGCCGGGACCGTGGTCCGGGCTGCAGAGCTGAGCGAGCTGGAACGGGCCCTGAGCGCGTGGGGACTGGTCGTCACCCGGTCAGCTGACGGCGCGCTGCGCACCGACGCCGGTCCCGCGCTGGTCGGAACCCTCGCGCTGAAGGCGGGAATCGCCCTCACCGAACTGCGGCCCGCCGACGGCGCCGGCCTGGAGGAGATGTTCCTCGAACTCACTGCCACTAACCAAAGAGAAGGAGCAGCGGCATGACCGCCGTCCACGTCGAACCGGTCCTCGAACAGCGTCAGATCATCCGGCGGGCGCCGGTTGCCCGAGTGCCGCTGACCAGGGTGATCAAGGTCGAACTGCGCAAGATGTTCGACACCCGCTCGGGTTTCTGGCTGATGGCAAGCATCGTCATCGCGGCGCTGCTGGCTACCACCGCGGTGATCCTGTTCGCCCCGGACAGCGAGCTCACCTACGCGACCTTCGGCACGGCGATCGGCTTTCCGATGGCGGTCATCCTTCCGATGGTGGCGATCCTGTCGGTCACCAGCGAGTGGAGCCAGCGCAGCGGGTTGACCACGTTCACCCTGGTGCCCCACCGGAGCCGGGTCATCGCCGCCAAGGCGATCGCCTCGGTAGTCGTCGCGGTCGTCTCCATGCTGCTGGCCTTCACAATCGGGGCCCTGGGCAACCTGGTGGGCACCACGATCACCGGCACGCCCCTGGTGTGGGACATGTCCTTGGCCCAATGCCTCTACATCGTGCTGGGCAACGTCCTGGGTCTGCTGACCGGCTTCATGCTCGGCGTGCTCATCCGCAGCTCCTCAGGCGCCATCGTCGCCTACTTCGTCTACTCGCTGCTGCTGCCCACTATCTTCGGGGTGCTAGCCGTCAGCCAGGACTGGTTCGACAGCCTGCGCCCGTGGGTCGACGTCAGCTACGCCCAAGGCGCGCTGTTCAACGGCTCGCCGACCGGCGAGGAGTGGGCGCACATCGGCGTCACCGGAATGATCTGGCTGCTGATCCCTCTGGTGGTCGGGGTCTGGCGCGTGATGAGGTCCGAGGTCAAGTAGGAGTCGGGCCGGCCGCGGTCGCGGTCAATCCAAGGCACTTCCGGTCGGAACAAGCCGACCGGAAGTGCCTTCGGTGTGTGGCGGCAATGGATTCGAGCTCGCCAGGTGAGCGGGCCGAAGCCTCAGCGTCGAGCCGTGGTGGCAGGAGTCCTGATGCTCGCGCGCGGCTCTGCCTCGTGATCACCGGCGGAAAGGCCGATCTTCCTGACCAGCTCACCGATGTCCGGTTCTCTCAGCACGCTGTAGTGATCGGCTCGCAGGTTGACAACGGTGATGTCTGCCGACATCTGAGCGTCCGCGTGCTCCAGGAACGAGAGATTGTCACCGCGCGCCTTGAACAGGGTGATGGGAGCGCGAAGCTTGCGTTGCGCGAGCTCCTCGGCGTTGTACTCGAACTGGTAGGTCAGTCGCACGACGTCGATGATTCGCCGGATCAGGGCGAGGTCGAGGCTCTTGTAGTGATCAGCGATGAAGCGCGCGAAGCTCTCGTCGTCCGTGGCGACCTCGAAGCACTCATCCAGCACGGGACCACGAACGGTTCCGGAGAAGACTGAGAACAGGATTGCCACGTAAGCCTTGTTGCGGTAGGCGGTCTCGCGGCCGTAGCGAGCCTCGTCCTCGGTGCGGACCGCCGGCGAGCCAGAAGCCACCAGGCACAGGCTCTCGACCTGATCGCCGGCTTGCTCAAGTTGATAGGCCGCCTCGAAAGCCACCCGTGCGCCGAAGGAGTATCCCCACAGGGTGTACGGGCCGGCCGGCTGGGTGCGTTTCATCAGTTCGATGTCCGCTGCCGCCATCGCTTGAATGGTGGTGTGAGGACTCTCTCCGGCGTTGACGCCGTGCGCCTGCACGCCGTAGAACGGCCGTTCGTCGCCGAACTTGCCGGCCAGCACCCGCAGGTTCATGGTGTAACCGCCCAGCCCGGGCCAGCAATAGACCGGCTTCTTCGATCCCTTGCTGTGCAGCCGCACCAAGCGTGAAGGCTGCTCGGCCTGCTCGTCATCGAGCAACAACGCCAGCTTCTCGATCGTCGGAGCTTCGAAGAGCACCTGCAAGGGCAGCGTGCTGCGCAACTCTCTGTTGATCCTGTTCACCAGGCCCACCGCGATGAGCGAGTTGCCGCCGGACTCGAAGAAGTCGTCATGCATCGACACGGTGTCCCGCTTCATAGCCTTCTGCCACATGCGGCTGATGCGCTTCTCGGTCTCCGTCCGGGCCGCGACGAAAGGTCGGTCGGTGAGCGCGGCTTTCGTGACGGCCAAGTGCTTGAGCTCGGGATAGGAGATCTTGCCGTTGGTAGTGAGTGGCAACTTGTCCACCACGTACACGTTGTTGGGCAGCATGTAGTCCGGCAAGAAGTTGACAAGGTCGTCCTTGATCATCTCCGCGGGGCCCTTCATGTGCACGACGTCTTCCTTCATCCCCTCGCTACGCACCTGCTCAGGGCTGACGGCGCCACCGACGGCGAAGTACGAGGGGCCGACCTCCAGGTCGCTGGCTCGCAGGATGCTCTCGATCCTTACGGCCGAAGGCAGGTCGTTGCTGCTCTTGGAGCTGTAGCCAGAGGACATGAACCCGAGGTTGAGCTCGTTCATCTCCAGTTGCTGGAGCCTTCGGCCGAGCGCGATGTAGCTTCGCCAATCCAACCGGGACTTGCCCATCACCGTGATGCCGACACTGGATCTCTCATACACCTGCTGGTTGATGGCTATCACATGCTTCTTGAGCACGATCTCGTCGGACACCTTGACGAGGTCGCCGTCGCGGTAGAGGTACTGACCCGAAGGCAGGTCTGCCACGCGACCCGGACGGGCCTGAACGTAGACCTCAGTGTCGTGGTCGTCCCGAGGCTGATACGGCGACAGCTCATACGAGCCCAGGTAATAGTCATCGGCAGAGCACTCGAGGTTTGCCATGGTGCTCGGGGCGTAGTCGCGTTCTTCGACGCTCAACCCGTAGTCAGGCAGGACGCTGTCGAAGAGCCCGAGCATGTGCCCGGCCTCGATCTCAAGCACCTCTTGGATGTTGTTCTTGTAAACCGGCTCGATGGCCCGCCGCTTTCCGACGAAATGGACCTTCACCCGCGCAGCCGCGGCCGGAGCCGCTGGTCTGATCAGGATGAGCTGGTGGAGCACCGGCTGGTAGTAGTAGTAACCGGAGTCCAAGCCCGCCGTGTGGTGGATCTCGAAGTACATCTGCGTCGCGTACAGCGAACCCGGAGAGGCGTACCCGTACTTGGGAAGCAGCCGCTCTCCGCTGAGATGCTGGCCGAAGTACCGCAGCAGCTCTCCGAGCTCGGCCAGCCGCAACTCGTCCACGCCGCGCGCTTTCACTTCCTTGCGCTCGGGTTGGAGCAACCGCAAGATATCTGCCTTGGTGACCGCGTCACCCTCGAAGAACCGGTAAGTCTTGCGGGCGAAGGCCTGCTGACGTTGGTGCTGAGTCGATTCCTTGCTGGGAAGGTCCAGCACCGTCTTGCCGGTGACCTCATCGGCGTCGCGGCAGCCCATGTTGGACAGTTGGGCCTTGATCTGCAGCTTGCTCGATTTGGACTGATGATGAGCGCCATGATTGTCCTGATCCATGACGGCTGCTTCTTTTGGATTCAACTCGATGAATGACGTCAAATTCTGAAAGCCGGTTCCAGCGTCGGTGTACACGACCATCGCGGAATTCTTCACCCACTCGTGAGCGTCGATCGCGACCTTGATCTCGTCGAGCTCGACGCGGAAGCCGCGGAGCTTCACCTGATTGTCCGTCCGGCCGACGAACTGAACGGTCCCGTCGGGATTCCAATACGCGAGGTCTCCCGTCTTGTACAGCGTGGGCTGGCCGTAGTCGGCGAAGAAGGGATTAGCCACGAATTTGGCGGCTGACATCTCGGGTCGATTCAGGTAGCCGCGAGCGACCTGCACGCCGCCGATGTATAACTCACCGGTTTCGCCAATCGCCGTGGGCGACTGTGAACGGTCAAGGATGTAAAATTGCGTGTTGAACACGGGGGAGCCGATTGAGATCGTCGCGGGTCCCTCGGCGACTGTGTCCCGGTTCACCGTGAATGCCGACGAGTTGATGGTGCACTCGGTGGGCCCGTACAAATTGACCAGGTCACATGCCGGCAAGGCTTCCAGGCAATTGTTGGCAAGCTCACTGGATAACGCCTCGCCACCGCTGAAGAGGTGCACCAGCGAACTGCAGGTGTGCAGCTGCTCAGTGTCGAGCAAAGCCTGCAACAGCGTGGGAACGCACTGCAGAGTGGTGACGTTGTGCTTGGTTATCGTCTCGATCAGCTTTTCGGGGTCCCGGTGGATTCCCGGCGCTCCTACCAGGACGGCGCCGCCGCAGCAGGGCGCGAGAATCTCCCATTGGGCAGCGTCGAAGCTCATCGGCGTCTTCTGCAGGACGACCTCGCCATGGCCCAGCCCGAACGAGGTCTTCAACCAGTGCATCTGGTTGACGACGCTGCGGTGCTCTATCTGCACGCCCTTGGGCTTGCCGGTGCTGCCAGAGGTGTAGATGATGTAGGCCAGACTGCTCGGCTCGAGCTCCGCTGGGGGTTGACGCCGGTGCGAGGCCGCATAGGTGACCACGTCGCCCATGGTGATCACCCGGGTCCCCGGCGGCGCTATCTCGGCAAGTCTGGATGTCAGATGGTCCTGGGTGAAGACGACCTTCGCTGGGACATCCTCGATCATGTACCGAAGACGATCGTCGGGGTATTCCGGGGACAACGGCAGGTAGGCGCAACCTGCGAACAGAACTCCCCAGGCGCTGACCACCAACTCTATTGAGGGATCGACGAACACGCCGACGCATTCATGGGCAAGCACCCCGACGTGTTCCAGATAACACGCGATGTCGGCGCTGCGATCGGCTAGTTCACCAAAAGTGAGGCTGTCGCTATCGTTGAACACGGCCACGTCATTGACATGGATTCTCACCTGCTCCATGAGCAGGTCGGGCAAGCTCTTATCAGCGGGAAAAGCGCATTGCGTCTGGTTGAACGTTGTGGTTACGAGTGCTCTCTCATCGGAGCCGATCACAGTTGTCCCATCTAGGGTCGCGGTTACGCGTGATTGATATGGCATCACAGGGTGTGCCATAAGCGGCCCGCGATAATCTTTGTCACGCTGAGCCGCGCGTGGAGCCGCCGATAGGTTCGGTTTACCTTACTCGACGTCCGGGTTCGGTAACTGTATCACTATTTAAAGCATATCGGACAATAGTAATAGTGTGAGCTAATCGCGCTAAACTGGCCGGTATTAGAGCAGCACAAAACCGCGAGTCTGCCTTTCAGCGACTAGCGCAGCTAAGAGCCGCGGTGGAAAACCCGCGATAAATCACCGCGGCCGGGCTGTCCGTCAGACCAGCGCCGGGTAATCGGTGTAGCCGCGGTGATCGCCACCGTAAAAGGTGTCCGGGTCGCCGAGGTTGAACGGCCCGCCGGCTCGGATGCGATCAGGCAAGTCCGGATTCGCCAGATACAGGGCGCCTAAGGCGACCGCGTCAGCGACACCATCGTCCAAAGCCTGTTGGGCCGACTCTGGAGTCGAGGGAAAGGAGTCCGCGGTCGGATGCGGGTTCACGATAAGCCCGCCTTGCCAAAGCTCGCGGATTGCCCGGGTGGGGGCCCGGTCGCCGGTCTCGGAGACGTGGAGGAAGGCCAGTGGCGGCAATGCGCGGACGACTGCCCGGTACAACTCCGGCGTATCGCCTTCGGCCATGTCGTTGTAGGTGTTGGCCGGCGACAGTCGCATTCCCACCCGGTCGCCTCCGATCGCCTCGGCGACCGCTTCCACCACCTCCATGAGAAATCGGATCCGACCAGTCAGCGACCCGCCGTACCCGTCGGTGCGCTGGTTGGTGTTGTCGGCCAGGAATTGATGGAGCAGAAAGCCGTTGCCTGCGTGCAACTCCACACCGTCGAAGCCGGCGTCCAGAGCGTTTCGCGACGCGGCGACGAAGTCGGTGACGGTCTCGTCGATCTCGGCGAGGGACAACTCGTGAGGAACCAGGTAGTCGACCGGGCCGTCGGAGGTGAAGGTCTGCCCGGTGGCGGCGATCGCAGAGGGCGCGACGCTGCCGTGCGCGCTGGGGTATAACGCGGGATGGCCGATGCGACCGGCGTGCATCAGCTGCACCACGATCGTGCCACCGGCCTCATGCACAGCGTCAGTGACGGCCCGCCAGCAGGTGACGTGTTCGTTGGTGTGCATGCCGGGGGTGTTCATGTAACCCTGGCCTACCTGACTGGGCTGGACCCCCTCAGTGATGATCAGACCCGCTGTGGCGCGCTGGGCGTAGTAGGAGGCCATCAGTTCGGTGGCGTTGCCGTTGACGCTGGCGCGGTTGCGCGTCATGGGGGCCATGACAAGGCGGTTGTTCAGGGTGAGCTTGCCGAGAGTGATGGAGTCGAAGAGTGTGGGCATGAGCCTGTTATCCCATCTGGGTTGAGTCGTTATGGCGAATGCGGGCGTGCGCGGTCGCCAGGCGCCCGCCGACTTCGGCAGTGCTGATGAGCACCGCCATGTTGGCCGCGGCGGCTTTTCCTCCGGTGGCCCGGTCGACCGCGCGCATCAGGTATTTGGTTATCGCGTTACCTCTGATCGAGTCCTTCTCGGCGGCGACCAGCGCTTGCCGGATCGCCGCCTCAGCCTCGTCGCGATCTACGGCGTCTTCAGCGCGCGGCGGGGTGGTGATGACGACGCCGCTGTGATTGCCCGCTGCCCAGTGCGTCTCTACGACGCGGGCGATGACCTCTTCGTCATCGATCCGGTGCGGGCTGCGGATACCGCTGGAAACACAGTAGAAGGCAGGAAAGTCATCTGAGCGGTAGGAGATCACCGGTACGCACTGGGTCTCCAAGTACTCCATGGTCAGGTTGAGGTCAAGGATGTTCTTGGCACCCGCGCACACGACCGCCACCTTCGAGCGGGTGAGCTGGATGAGATCGGAAGAGATGTCCATCGTCGTCTCGGCGCCGCGGTGGACTCCGCCCAAGCCGGCTGAGGAGAAGAAAGCGACGCCCGCGAGCTGGGCCGCGACCAGGGACGACGCGACACTAGTGGCGCCCATTCCGCCCTGCGCCAGGATGATGGGCAGATCCCTGCTGCTGACCTTCGGAATTCCGGTCGCCGACGCGAAACGCTCGATCTGCGTCTCATTCATGCCGATGACGATCTGGCCGGCGTCAAGGCAGATCGTCGCCGGGACGGCGCCTCCGGCCCGGACGGCAGCCTCGACCTTGATGGCGGTCGCGGCATTGTCTGGATACGGAAGGCCATGGGTGATGACGTTGGACTCCAACGCCACCACAGGACCGCCGCTCTGCAAAGCCTCTGAGACCTCTTCACTGAATACCAGCGGAATCGTGCCGCGCGCGTTCATCTGACTCACCTTCGACGGTCTACTGGGCGTGCGGACATCTGCCGATCTCTAAGAGAGCTGGTGATGATGGATCGGCTCTTTTGCCTCCGGCGTAGGCGCCGGCGCTTGCTCCCGATGTCGTGGTTGAGCCATGACGACCGCCGCGATCACAGCCACGGCGCCAATCGCCTGCCACGCTGACAGCGCCTGCTCCAGGAACAGGTATCCCAGGACTGTCGCGGCTAACGGGCTGGCGAAGCCGAGAAATGACACGGCAAGCGCGGGCAACCGCTCGATGCCGCGGAACCAGATCGCGTAGGCGACCAGCGCGCCGATCACGCCGAGGTAGAGGAACCCGGTGATGTTCTTGCCGGTGAGATGGTCAGGCAGGCCTTCGACGGTCGACATGACCGGCAGCAACACCAGGCCGCCGACTGTGAGCTGCCAGCCGGTGAAGGTGAGCAGGCCCACTCCCTCAGGGCGGCCCCATCGCTTGGTGAACACGATTCCGGCAGCCATGCTCACGGCTCCGAGGAGCCCGGCGATGACGCCGAAAGTGTCCAAAGCGGCCTGCGCTCGCAAGACCAGCAGCCCCACTCCCAGCACTCCGAGCGCGCACGCGGCCACCTGCACCGGCTTGATCCCGTTCTTGAGCAGCACCGCTGCCAGCACCAGCACCACCATCGGTTGCATGGAGAGCACGAGAGCCGCGACACCGCCGGGCAGCCGATCGGCAGCGACGAAGAGGAAGTAGAAGAAGGCGCCGATGTTGAGCACACCCAGCACCAGCGCACGCCACCACCACATCCCGCGAGGCAGGACACGGCCGATAGCGAGCAGCACCAGCCCAGCCGGCAGCGCGCGCAGCATGGCTGCCAGCAGCGGGCGGTCAGGCGGCAGCAGCTCGGTGGTGACCACATAGGTGCTGCCCCACACCACCGGCGCCAGTGCTGTCAGCGCGGAGTTCCAGAGGACCGGGTTGCCCCTCATGCCGTCACTCCGCTGGCGCCGCAATCGACCGTTCCGAAGTAGCGGTCTCCGAAGTCGCCGATGCCGGGAATCATGTAGGCGTTGTCATTGAGCCGGTCCTCGATCGAGGAGGTGACGATCCTCACGCCAGGATGGGCCTGGCTCACGACCTCGATTCCTTCGGGCGCGGCCAGGAAGTTGACGAAGATGATGTTGTCCTCGGTGACTCCGGCGGCGAGCAGGACGCCGATTGCTGCCAGCGCTGATCCACCGGTGGCCAGCATCGGCTCCAGCAGCAGCACATGTCGCTCGGCGATGTCATCGGGAAGGTGGGAGTAGTAGAGCGTTGGCAACTTTGTCGTCTTGTCCCGCTGGATGAGTATCTTGCCGATTCGCACTCCCGGAAGGAGATCGCGCACCTCGGTCTCCATGCTCTCCCCAGCCCGAATCACCGAGACGGCGCAGAGCTTCGCGGCCAGGCTGAGCCCGAGATAGGTCTCACCCACAGGAGTCGTCACGTCGCGCTTGTCAAAGGGCAACAGTTCCACGCTCGCCTCCAGCAGGAGCTGGATGATCCGGTGCGAACAGGCGACGAAGTCCGCTCGGGAGCCCTGCCGATCACGGATGATGGTGTGCATCGACCGCAGATAGTTGCTCTGTGGTAGCAGGTAAACGTTGCTACCAGCTGTCATGGGATTCTCCAAGGCTTGTTTGAGGCAGGGAAAGAGGCGGACGTCGACGGCCGGCGCCGCTGGGATCAGTCGATCTGCGCGAAGGCCCGTCGTGACTCCGCGACGAACTTGCGGACCTTCTCACGGTCCTTGCGTCCGTCGGCGCCTTCGAGGCCGGTATGGGCGTCGACGGCAGCGGGCCGCACACGCAGGATCGCGTCGGCGACGTTGTCGGCGTTCAGGCCGCCGGCCATCATCAACGGCTTCGGAGAGCGTCGGACCAGCTCGGCGCTGACTGACCAGTCATGGGTCAGCCCGGTGGCTCCCTTGGCGCCGGTGGCAGGGTTGTAGGTGTCGGTGATGAACATGTCAACGAACTCCGCCACCTCGTCTACCAGCGCCAGCAGCTCCGCCGCGTTGTCCTCGCGGACCACCAGGCTCTTGAGCACGTACAGCTGGGGGTATGCGGCCTTCAGCTTGCGCAGCTGCGCTGCCTCCACATCACCGTGCAACTGCACGGCCGTGACTCCGAGCTCGGCGCAGAACGTTCCGATCTCGTCGGCGTCGGTGAGATAGCTGATCAACACTCCCGAGTGCGACGGGAGGAGTTGGGCGATGATGGACGTGGCGTCAGTCTCAGAGATGTCGTTCTTGCCTGAGGGCAGGCGTAGAGGGAAGCCGAGCCAGTCGACGCCTTCCTCGCACAGCATGACTGCTTCGTCCTTGTCGATGATTCCCGCGACCTGGGTCAACCGCTTCATGAAGACTCTTCCTTCGTATTCGTGACGTGCGCTGATCGAACCGGATTGATTTCTTGCATGCCGTACTGCTGCTGAAAGACTTTGTGCTCGAAAGGCTTGCGACCGGGGTGCCGTCGCTGCTCCGCGGGTAGTCCCACCGGGACGAGCAGTGCGATGGCGAGGTCGTCGCGATCGGCGATCCCGATGACCTTCTTCACCTCGTCCTCGTTCCAGCCGTTCATCGGTGAGGTGGCCAGGCCTGCGTCGGCTGCCGCGATCATCAGGTAGGTGGCTGCGATCATGGCGTCCTTCACCGCGTACTCCCGGAGCAGCCCGCGTTCAGCGAGGTCCTGCTGAAATTCTGGGCCGGACTCCTGAAACATGGCGATGAACTTGTCGTTCCAGGCTTTTCGCTGGCGTGCCTGGTCATAGACGTCATCGAGGTTCTCTCGCCAGGCCTCGCACTCAGCGACGAAAACCAGCGTGACGGGCGCCTCTTGCGGGTGCGGTTGGCCGTTGGTGGCCCTGGTGAGACCGGCTCGCAGCTCAGGGTCAGAGACCACGACTATCGAACGGGACTGGAAGTTCCAGCTGGAAGGGGCTTCCAGCGCCAGCTCCAACAGTTGGCGCAGCAGGGGGGCGGGGATGGGGTCAGGCAGGTAGTGCCGGATGCTTCGACGGGCTCTCATGGTTTCCGCCGCTGAGCCGAGTACTGAGGACGTCATCGTCATGTCAAACCTTTCGACATCGAACTGTTCGATGACGTAACAGTACATCACTTCGTGTCTAACAGTTTCATGTGGAAAGATTCGGTCTTGTGCAAGCACATGAGAAGGTGGCTGGGCGCCGTGCTGGCCCCAGCGGAAGCCGTGGAGACGACAGTGTCGACACTCGGGGCGTCGGAGACAGAGTCGACACCTATCTCGAGCAGTGGGCGACGCAGCGCCCCGATCTGGACGTGGCCCCCATGGGCGTGGTGGGAAGACTGTCTCGGGCATCCAGGCTGGTCGAGCGCGGCGTCAAGGAGTATTTCGCCGCCGAAGGCCTGGAGTCGTGGGAGTTCGATGTGCTCGCGGCCCTACGACGCTCGGGCCCGCCTTACACCCTCAGCCCCAAGGATCTGGTGGCCTCGACCATGGTCAGCTCCGCCGCGATGACCAACCGCGTGGACCGACTGCTGCAGCGGGAACTCGTCACCAGAGAGAGCGATCGCGAGAACCGTCGCCGGGTCCTCATCTCGCTCACGCCAGAGGGCTTGGACCTCGTCGATCGGGTGGTCGGCGGGCACGTCGCCAACGAGCGACTCCTCCTGGCGGGGTTGGACGCCTCCGAGTGCGAGCAGCTGAGCCGACTGCTCAGCCGGCTGCTGGCATCTCTTGGAGATTGATCAGCTCCAGCGCGGCGGGGCTGTCGAGGTGTGGGCGCAGTGGCCGGCCAGCGGCGCGGTTGGCACGAGGTAGCGACGTGCGCCTGAACTGGCGCCGGCCCAGCCCGTCACGCTGGCGCGGGCCGATGAGGCAGCTCAGGTGGACTCGACCGACAACCTAGGGATTAAAAGTCCGCTGCTTTGCCAACGGCGCTAGCGGTCCCAAGTACCGCCAAGGGTGCGCCAGGTCGTCACGGTCCCCGAAAACTGGCGGCCGTACATCTTCTGAAGGTCATCCGGGAGTGCCCGCCAGTGCCGTCCTGTCCCTGTCTGTTCGCGCTATCTCGCGGACTTGGCGCGGACCAAGTGCGGTGCTCGCGCCACACGCGCTCTCTCGAGGGGTAGGCAAGCGCGCTGATGGTGCGACACGTAATCCGTAGGTCGTCGGTACGAGCCCGACAGGCCCACCCCAGTAAGTTCGGCGTCAGAACCTTATGGCCCAGTAGATCGGGCGCTCCGCGTATGCACCCGCGACCTGCCGAGTGCGCACAACTTTCGTACGCGACCCAGCCAGTTCGCGTTCTCTTGCGGACTAGGCGCAGGCCGCGATCAAGCGGTCCAGAGTGGGAGTCCTTCCCAGCCGTCAGGAAACCCCATCTCCCAGGCAGTGCGCTTAGCAGCGGGCAGGCTTGTCGCCATGAGAGCGCGGAGGTCGGCGACGTAGCGGTCGTCTGCGGCGACATGGCGAAGGAGGAAGGCGATGACAGAAAAGGCCGCGAAGGGCCTTGCGTTCTGGTGGCTGGTTCCCGGTTGGGCCAGGTGCGCCAGCTCCGGAACGGCCCGGACGTGTCTCGTAGCCAGTTGGTCAGCGAGGTTGCGATTCCAGAGCCGCGAGTGATGAGCGCAGATGTTGCGTACGTAGTTCAGGACGCGCAGCCAATTGCTCAGCGCCCGGCCGTTGCCGAGTCCAGCAGCGTCGACGACGTGAAGCTCGGCGGCGATCTGCTCACGGTCGACTCGAAGCATGCCCTGAGCGTCAGATGCGGCTTGTCGTAGGTCGCCATTGGCCCTCAAAGTAGAAAACCAGCCCGTGCCCGCCGAGGCGGACAGAGGGGCTGGCCGTGTTGAGAAGGACTATACCTGGTCATCGGCGCAACAACCAGCCCGCATGAGCGTTGATCGCGCTCAAGCGGCTCCACCGGCCCAGAGCACCTGGCGGAGGCGTTCTGGGTGGCACAAGAGGTCGAGTAGATAGAGGTAGCCGAGCAAAGCTAGGTCGTACGGGAACGACCCGTCGCATTCGGAAAAGCCGGCTCCCCCGTTTCCATCATGCGCATACCACATAGGTCGTCGAGTAAAGCCACGATCATTTCATCAAGCTGAATGGGGTCGCAGGCAACGGTTTGAATCTGATGCACCGTAAAGGCTGCGACGAGTGCAGTTGCAGAGACCCCTCCTTTTGCTCGTTGTATTAGTTGCTCGAGATGTTGCGCGATTTGCGCGCTCGAATCGGTCAGGGCGCTTGCGCCGAGTTGTGCGAGCGCCGCCGCTTCCAACTGGCCTACGAACGGCTTGGCAGCCCGCCCTCCAGGGCCGTCAATCTCGGAGGTTAGGACTTACGGCAAACATGCCGACGAGGATGCTTCGGGCCACGAGCCCGGGAGCGACTGATACCGCCGGCGCGCGCTCCGCGCCTGGTAACGCGATCCGGTCGGCGAGACGGGTATGCGTTGCCACACGTTTCGCGAAGTCACCGTACGCATCGTCATATAGGGTCCCAGCAGTCGAGTTGCATCGCTTGCACAGGCTGCGCACCCACATACCGCCTGCGGACGCCCGACCGTGGCGTCGCGTCACGCGTGATGATGAGCCATCCGTTCACGGCGGTCTGCGGTATCCACACCGTGTCGGGCGTCTGCGGTCGGTGATCGGGCAGGCCGGGCGTTGCCGGCGGTGCAAGAACCCTCCGGGGTCACCCGGATAGGTAACGTCATTGCGGACCTGGATCAGCAGCTTGGCTAGGCCCAGCACGTCTGCGTCCATGTATAGCGGACTGCGGCTAAAGGATAGGCGCGCTCGCTTGTGCGCCCGCCGCTGTCGGTCACGCTGCCTTGGCGCGGACCGAGTACTCGTAGGACAACGCCCAACGCACGTCGTCGAGATCAAGCCCGAAGGCCTCCGCGATCTCGTTGATGTCCTCGCCGGACTGTTCGTGTTCCCAGATGACATCGGTGCTGATGCCGCTGACGGCGGGGCGACCGAATCGGACATCGGGTGCCATGAGAACCGGTGACCTGCGGTCGTCGTGAGGACGCCAGCCGACGGCGATGTCGTCGGCCCATCGGACCCGTTCGACGAATTCTTGCGAGGCGGTGGTTAGCACGAGCTGGTTGTTGGCTACCGAGACCAAACAGAAGTCGCCGTCGAGGTTGGAGTCGGTCTGGGCCTTGTAGACGAGCTGCCGACCGCTGACGAAGGGTTGCTGATGCGCGAGCGGGTAGGGAACGCCGTACTCCGAACGCAGGCGGTCGATGAACGCGCGAAGTTCGTTCATCGGGACCCGATGGTCGCGATAGCTGCGCAGCAGCCCCGCTTCGACGAACTCTGCCCAGGTCACGCTGCGCGAGCCGGTGGGCTCGACCCGCAGGATCGGTTTGTGGACCTTCCCACGCTGGTCGCCGCCTTCGAGCCAGTAGTGCAGGGTGCCTTGGGGCACACGAGTAGCCGGGCCGCTTCGGCTTCGGCGAACATCTCGCGATCAAGGACAGCGGGTTCGTTCATGGCAGTGCAAGTGTGGTATGTCGCGCCGACAGGCATGCGGAGGTCTCGGTCCCCACTGGTCCGGCGCGCTTAGAGGACGGGCCATTCACCCAAACCCTGAAGGCCTCGTCTTCCATGCCTTTGGGGTGGCTCTCGGGCATGACCATCACTCGAGTCTGTAGGACTTGGGAGAACCTACGGTGCAACCGACAGCCACGTGTCGTCGCAACAGGTCGCCCGCTTGGCGAGCCGTGGCCTGGCCGAATGAGATCTAGTGCGGTCAGTGCCTGGGCTTCGCCGCAGGCGGCCCGCCGGGCCGGGTCTTCGGCGCAGTCCCGTTGCTCTGCGTGAGGCGCAGGACGTGGGAGATTGCCTCCAGAACGAGTTCTGACGGCGCTAGCCGCCCCCGCTCGATAGGAGTGTGGTAGCCACCGTCAGTTGCTGATGGCTGGAGCAGCGGCGATGTAGCGGTCGTCGTCGATCTGTCCGGCAGTGAATGCGGCGATGTCGGCTCGGGTGATGTTGAAGCCGAGCCGGTCGTGACCGTAGAAGCCTTGGCGCAGCCGGCCGGCTCCCGGTCCGTCCTTGGGTGCGAGGAAACGCACGATGGTCCAGTCCAACTCGGACGTCATGACGATCTCGCTCATGCCGAGGAGCTCGTCGTAAGCCCGGCGTAGAAAGGTTTTGGCCATGAAGGTCGAGAGCCGGGTCTGCCACGTCGGCTTCTCGCGCGGGTCGAGGACGCTGGGGGTGCCGTTGCCGATGTAGCGGCGTACGCCGTGCCGCTGCATTGCTTCCACAATGTTGCGGGTGCCTTCGATCAGCGGGAGGCCGGTGGCCTTGCGATCCAGGCTCGGTCCCAGCGCGCTGATTACGGCATCGGCGCCCTGCACGGCACGGTCGATCTGTTCGGCGTCATTGAGGTGCCCGACGACGACGGTGACGTTCTCGTCCCAGGCAATCGACACCTTGGCCGGGTTACGGACGTAGGCGGTCACGGTATGGCCGCGGGAACGTAGTTGGTCAACGACCTGGGAGCCGACGCCGCCGGTGGCGCCGAACACGGTGACATTCATGTGGATCTCCTGCGAGGGGCATGACTGGGTAGAAGGGGCCCGCGTGGTTGGATGCGGCCCAGCGCCGGCCGGTGGCCGAGGAGCCCGTGGCGGGTAACGGTCATCGGGTGACGAGCACCTTGCCGAGGGTGCCGTCGGCGAAGAGCCCGAGGGCTTCTTGGGCGCGGTCCAGGGGAACGCGTGCCTCCACATTGACGCGGAGCTTTCCGCTGGCGACGTGGTCGAGCAGGCGCGCGAGCTTCTCGGCGGTGGCGGCGGCCATGATCCCGACAAGGGTCACGTCGTCGCGCCCGAGCTGTTCGGGAGTAGCGCCGAGCGTGGAAGCGACCGTTCCGCCGGCGCGCATGACCTGCGCGATGGTCGCGGCGTCACCGGCGGAGTGGAGCGCCTTATCCACGCCCTCTGGGGCGAGGCCCCGCACGGCGGCGGCGAGGTCGCCGGTGTAGTCGACGGTGTGCGCCGCGCCAAGGCTGCGGACGTACTCATCCTCCTGTCCGGGCCGTGCGGTGGCGATGACGGTCGCGCCGGCCGCGACGGCAAGCTGCACAGCGATGGACCCCACGCCACCGGTAGCGCCGGAGATGAGCACGGTGTCGCGCGGCTGGATGTTGAGCGCTTCGAGCGCGTCGTGGGCGGCGATGCCCGCAAGCCCGATCACGGCGGCGTCGTGAGTTTCGATTCCCTCAGGGACGCTCGTCACGGCGGATGCGGGCAGGACGACGTGGTCGGCGAAGCTGCCGGTGCGCGGTCCCAGGTCCATGCCGGGAATGACGCCAGCAACCCGGTCGCCGATGCGCACGTCGTTGACGCCGTCGCCGACTGCGGTGACAGTGCCTACGAAGTCACGGCCGAGGACGACCGGGAACTCGTGGGGGAGCATGTCCCAGACGTAACCGGCAGCCACGGAAAGGTCGAAGCCGTTGACCGAGGCAGCCTCTACCTGAACCCTCACCTCATCTGATGTCGGCTCGGGCTGCGGGAGGTCGTGCAGGGCGGGCTGGGTGTCGCGAGCTGTGATGGCGAAGGTCTTCATGTTGGTCTCCTGATGTTGGGTGATGGGTTGACGTAGTCGGGTGAGAAGTCGGTCGCGGGGTCTCTACGGCATTTCCTTCTTGATCTGGGGAAGCACCTCGGCGCCAAGCAGCTCGATCGCCTTGAGGAACGCCGGGTGCGGCATGCCGCCCACGTCCATCTGCAGAATCTGTCGGTCGTGTCCGAGGAGCTGATGCAGATGGAGGATGCGGTCGGCGACTTCGTTGGGTCCGCCGGCAAAGACCATCCCGCCTGCCTCCAAGGCAGCCTCGCGGCCGGACGGTGCGACGGCCGGGCGGCCGATCTCTGCCGCACCGGTTTGGAACATGCGCAACTCGTGGTCGAGGTAGGTGGCCTTGGCCTCGCGGTCGTTGTGGCCGACGAAGCCGTGCGCCGCGACCGCGATGGCGGCTCCCTCGGCTGGGTGCCCGGCCTGGTTCCAGGCGTCGCGGTAGGCGTGGCCGTACTGCGCCCAGTGCTGTGGCGTGCCGCCAAGGATGCCGAGGAACATCGGCAGTCCGGGTTCGACGGCCCGCAGCACCGATTCGGGGCTCCCGCCGGTGCCCAACCAGATCTGTAGCGGTTGTTCTGGGCGCGGCACGATGAGCGCGTCGCTGAGTGGCCGGCGCCGATGCGGGCCGTTCCAGGTGACCCGGTCCTGGCTGTTGGCAGCGAGCAGGAGGTCGAGCTTGGAGCTGAAGAGCATGTCGTAGTCGCGCTCGTCGTGGTCGAAGAGCGGGAACGTGACCGGTGACGAGCCGCGGCCGGCGACGACCTCAATCCGACCGGGCGCGATCGCAGCGGCGGTGGCGAGCTGTTCGAACACCCGGATGGGGTCGTCGGTGGACAGCACGGTGACAGTCGTGCCGAGCTTGATCTGGTGCGTGGACGCCGCAGCGGCGTTGACCATCGCGGTCGGGGAGGACTGCGGCATCGAGTTCGTGTGGTGCTCACCGAAGCCGAAGAAGTCGAGACCCACTTCGTCAGCAAGCCGGGCGGCTTCGAGTGCGTTGCGGATGGCTTGTGCGGTCGGGCCTAGGCCGCCGTCGGCGGTGCGCGGCGTGTTGCCGAACGTATAGACGCCGAGTTCGAAGGTCATGACAGGGAATCCTTGGTAGGAGAGGTGGTGGGCGCCGGGTCCTTCGATGCTCTGCGTCGCTCCTCTGCGGCGGCGCCGAGGCGGCGCTGGCCGTTGCGGCGCATTGCGAGTTCGGTTCGCCGGGCGCTGGGAGGTGGCGGGCCGTCGGTGGCTGCGGCGGCGCGAAACCCGTCGAGGAGAACGTGGATGAGCCGCGCGGATGCCTCTGCGCTGATGCCGAGTGCGCGTTCGACGAGCCCGGCGTTAGCCATCAGGAGCACAACTACGTCTTGTGTGGTGAAGTCGGCGCGCAGCACACCGGCGTCATGAGCGCGATCGACCAGTCGAACCAGCCCATCGAAGGCCCGGGACCGGAGCGCCTCGATCTCCGGTGCGGCGGAGACGTCCATGGTCACTAAATCGGCGATACCTCGGTCGCGTGCTTGCATGGCCGCCGCTGCCTTGACGTAGGAGGCGAACCCGCTCCACGGGTCGTCGTCCGCCAGGCCGGCTTCGACGGCTTCGACGTGCTCGGCCATCCGCTCAGCAAAGACAGCCGCGATCAGGTCGCTTCGCGTGGGGAACCGCCGGTAGAGCGTGGCGTTCCCCGTTCCTGCTCGGCGGGCGACCTCGTCGAGCGGCGCGTCAAGACCGTGCTCGGCGAAGACCGCTCGGGCGGCCTCGATGAGCGCCGTCCGGTTCCGGGTGGCGTCTGCTCTCAGTCCCATGGTTCGCACAACGTGCAGTAAGTGGGGAGTATTCCCCATTAAGTGAAGGGTGGGCTTCTAGCCCCCGCACGGCGCTCAATTCGGCGCGGCTGTGACGAGAGAGACTGCGGGCAGTCACTCGCAGCCCACTACAAGAAGGACGACTCCACGGCCGGGGTCCACATCGACGCGTTGCGCTCTCGCTACGAGTTCTGGTACCGACGGCGCTGACCTCGAGCTACCGCGGAAGCGTTCGCCCGGCTTGTCTGCGGACGCTTAGACCCTGGGCACACACCGCCCGGCGAGCTGGGTCCTGCGCTGCACCTACTGCGACGAGCCTTCCCGGGGCCGTAGAAGGCTCGGCAGCTTGGTCTCCGGCGTTCTGCGGACTGGACGCGGACCGGAGCTATCGACCGTGTGAAACCGATCAGGCCACGGTGGCGCTGACCTGCAGGTTCGTGGTGGGCCCCGTCGGACTCGAACCGACAACCTACGGATTAAAAGTCCGCAGCTCTGCCATTGAGCTAGAGGCCCAGAGAGCGCAGACCGCGATCCCAGCGAGGAACCAAGCCGCCCGACTCTCCAGCGCAAGTGTCTCAGACCCGTATCCCGACCGCAGTTGTGCGGGTAGGCCTTCGGCGGTAGCCCGGACGGTTTCCTCCTAAGACGGTGTGGGCGAGGCGTCAGGGCTCGCTGACTCTGACGCCACCGGCGACTTCGGCGCGGTGCTCGCCGAGGCGGCCGGGTCCTTGAGTTTGGGGTTCAGCGCGATCGCCTTCTTGACCGCGGCGTCTCCCTCACTCTTCTTACCGGTGGCGCGAAGCAGCAGGCCCAGGTTCAGGTGCGCCGCCGCGTCCTTGGGAGCGGCCTTGATCGCCCGCTGGTACAGCGAGATGGCTTCGGCGTTGTTGCCCTTGGCCTTCACCAGGATGGCCAGGTTGAACAGTGCCGGCTCGAAGGCTGGATCGATCGCCAGCACCACCCGGTACTTGTTCTCGGCCTCGCCGTAGTTCGACCGGGCCGCGTCGATCAAAGCCAGGTCGTACAGGGCGTACTTGTTCTTCTTGTCGTACTTGAGGACCTCGTTGTACTGGTTGACCGCCTCATCGAGATTGCCTTTGGCCTGAGCTTCGAGCCCGGCAGCCAGCGCGTTCGACGCCTTCTTGGGATCCGGGTCGACGGTGCCGTCATCGCCTCCGCAGGCAGTCAGCGCCAGGACGGCGGCACACATCACCAGAGCGGCGCAGCGGCTCCCGATCTTCGTCAGGAATCCACTCGGTGTGCCACTACGCATGATGCTTCTCCCAGCATTTATTGGGTGGTGCGATGAAACCTTGCGGGCTATGTCAACTGAACTGAGATCTAACACAAAAATAACGTCAATATCTTAACCCTGGCGGCTCGCCCGGCTCGATGGTCAGAGCCTGGTTGAAGCGAAGCTGATGGTGAATCGTCACCAATGCAGGCGGCGCTGGGCCTCACCGGCGCGACGGGCCCGCAGGACGCGAGGCCCGCCAGTTGCCTGGCGGGCCTCGCTACCTACGGTGTTACCGCGCCTGCGCGCCCTGCAGTCAGGAACCGCAGACGGCGTAGGCGGTGAGCGTCGCGTTGCCGGTTCCCGCGACTACGACGACCGACGTCGCGGTCCAGGCCGAGGCGCCGCTCGGGTAGGTGGACGCCACAGCCGCCTTGGTGTTTCCGGTTTGGCCGATCTGCGCGCCGCCGCCGAGCAACTTCGTGCCTGCCGGGCAACTCACGGTCGAGGTGGCCGCTGCGCCAACGGTGTTGCCGGTGTTGACGGTGGCCCCATTCACGATCGTGGTGTTGGCGACAGTGCCGGCGGGACCAGTCGCACCCGTGGCACCGGTTGCACCAGTCGGACCTGCGGGACCAGCCGGCCCCTGCGGACCGGTCGCACCCGCCGCGCCGGGATCACCCTTGGCGCCGGTGTCACCCTTGGCGCCGGTGGCCCCAGCCGGACCGGTAGCTCCGGTTTCACCGGTCGCTCCAGCCACACCCTGCGGACCGGCGGCACCCTGCGGGCCGGTCTGACCCTCCGGGCCGATCTCGCCCTGTGCTCCAGTGTCACCCTTCACACCGGCAGCCCCGTCGGCACCGTCGGCGCCAGCAGGCCCGGCCGGGCCCTGCGGACCGACGTCACCCTGCTGGCCCTGGGGACCTGCGGGACCGACCTCGCCTTTAGCGCCGTCAGCGCCGTCGACGCCGTTGGTGCCGTCGACGCCGTTGGTGCCATCGACGCCGTTGGCGCCGTCAACGCCGTTGGTGCCGTCGACGCCGTTGGTGCCGTCAGCGCCTGCCGCTCCGGTGTCGCCCTTGGCTCCGGTTTCGCCGATCGGGCCCTGCGGACCCATCGGGCCGGCCGGACCGACCGCCCCCTGCGGGCCTTGGGCTCCGGTCGCTCCGGTCGCGCCGTCGGCTCCGTTGGTGCCGTCGACGCCGTTCGTGCCGTCAGCGCCTGCCGCTCCGGTGTCACCCTTCTCGCCTTGGATGCCCTGCGGACCCTGTGCGCCAGTGTCGCCCTTGGCTCCGTCGATACCGTTGGTGCCGTCGACACCGTCCGTGCCGTTGGTGCCGTCGACACCGTCAGCCCCAGCAGCGCCGGTCTCGCCTTGGATACCTTGTGCGCCGGTGTCACCCTTCTCGCCTTGGATGCCCTGCGGGCCTACCTCGCCCTGCGGACCCTGAGCTCCGGTCGCACCCTGTGCTCCGGTCGCGCCGTCAGCTCCAGTGGCGCCGGTGTCACCCTTCTCGCCTTGGATACCCTGCGGGCCGGTGGCTCCGGTGTCGCCCTTGGCTCCGTCGACGCCGTTGGTTCCGTCGACACCGTCAGTGCCGTCAGCCCCAGTAGCGCCGGTCTCGCCTTGGATGCCCTGCGGGCCCATCGGGCCGGTGGCTCCGGTCTCGCCCTTGGCTCCGTCGACACCGTTCGTGCCGTCGGCACCGTCAGTGCCGTTGGTCCCGTCGACACCGTCAGTGCCGTCAACGCCTGCCGCTCCGGTGTCGCCCTTCGCTCCGGTTTCGCCGATCGGGCCCTGCGGACCCATCGGGCCGGTCGGGCCGACCTCGCCCTGCGGGCCCTGTGCGCCGGTCAAACCAGTCGCGCCGGTGGCGCCCTGAGCGCCGGTTGCGCCGGTCTCACCGGTGTCACCCTTGGGCCCGGTCGCGCCGGTCGCGCCGGTGGCGCCTTGAGCGCCGGTGGCTCCAGTAGCGCCGGTGTCACCCTTGGGCCCGGTCGCGCCGGTCTCGCCGGTGGCGCCTTGAGCGCCAGTGGCTCCAGTAGCGCCTGTGGCTCCGGTTTCGCCAATCGGGCCCTGCGGACCCATCGGGCCGGTGGGGCCGACCTCGCCCTGCGGGCCCTGTGCGCCGGTAGCGCCAGTGGCACCCTGAGCGCCAGTGGCGCCGGTAGCGCCAGTGGCACCGGTAGCGCCAGTGGCACCGGTAGCGCCAGTAGCGCCGGTAGCGCCCTTGGGACCGGTGGCGCCCGTCGCTCCAGTGTCGCCCTTAACGCCCTTCTGGTTCCACGTGATCGGCTTCTCGTTCTTGGCGCAGCTGGCGTTTGAATCGATGATCCGAGTCGCGCCGGTCTTGGCGTCGTAACAGGCACTGATCACACCGGTCGAGCTGGGAATCGAAGCTTGAGCAACGGTGATCCCGCCCAACAGGGCGATGCCGGTGCCTGCGGCGACCGCGACAGCCAGCCGACGAGTACGACGCGTAGCGCGACGTGATGAGTTGTGACGACTAGACATGGAGTGACCCCATGATTCTTCCCCCGCGCGGAATATTAGGTGCCGATTCGCGCGTGGGTTCGCCTCTAGCTCCCTGTCAGGCCGAGGGCGACCATAATGCCTGACAGATCTGTGCCCGCTCGACCTAATGGCCGTGCTAGCAAACTAACACAGGCTTTAGATGTGAGGCAAGGGTGAGTTTATTCAACATTTATTCAAACTCTCAAGGTTTCCCCTACCGCTCTAAACGGGCATTACTGGTGAGCGTGTTAACTAAGGGTGATCAATCAAATACCCGAATAGCGTATCTATAGCCTGGACCTTCGAGTGCCAGTGCCAACTGTGCCCCACAGAGTGATAGACCTGCGCTGCGGACGCGAGCTGGGCCGCACGGTTGCAGGGGCTTCCACCTGAATTGCTCCAGCCTCGGGTGCCGACATAGGACCTGTGAGCGCTTGCAGGTGTCTCAGGCCGCTGCTCGCTGGGCGGGCATGCGAACCTCGGTTCTGGCCGACGCTCAATTTATGCGCGGGCATATGCAAAGTCGTGGTCAACTGCCCTGCCGTTTGGGCGGACGCGCGCGCGGCGCAGCAGGTGGGGCCAGCTTGTCGATCTCGGCCTGCAGTTCTGAATTGGCGGTGCGCAATGCCAGCACCATTTCGACGCCGGCAAGGTTAAGGCCGGCGTCGAGCAGGCTGGCGATGTCTCGTAGCCGGTGCAGGTCATTCTCGCTGTAACGGCGGGTGCCTCCGGCGGTGCGCTGCGGGTTGACCAGGCCGCGGGCTTCGTATTGGCGTAGGTTCTGCGGCCCGCTGCCGACCAGCTCGGCTGCTGTCGTGATGCCGTACACGCCACGATCAGGGTCTGGCTGGGGGATGGGTCCCATCCGCACTCCTCCTCTCTGCGACTTGCACCAGTCTAAAAAATTTGGTACAACAAATCTACATCAGCCAGAGCACATTAGGTGAGTTGGCCGATGCGACCTAAGGAGTAAATCGACCGTCACTGTGGAGGTGGCAACCATGCTCATCCGTACAGACCCGTTCCGCGAACTCGACCGCTTCGCATCCCAGGTCTTCGGCACGGCCGCCCGGCCGACCGCGATGCCGATGGACGCATGGCGTGAGAACGACCGCTTTATCGTCGAGTTCGACCTGCCGGCTGTCGATCCGGAGAGCGTTGACCTCGATGTCGAGCGCAACGTGCTGACAGTGCGTGCCGAGCGGCGCCTGCGGGGCGAGAACGACATGGAACTGCTCGTGGCCGAGCGCCCGCGGGGCGTCTTCAGCCGGCAGGTCATCCTGGGCGATGCCCTCGACACCGACAAGATCGAGGCCAGCTACCAGGCCGGCGTGCTGCGCCTGACGATCCCGGTCGCTGAGAAGGCCAAGCCACGCAAAATCATGATTCAAAGCGACGCTCAGAACCGGCAGGCGATCTCGGTCTGATCCTTTGCTGAGAGTCGATGGCCCGGAACGACCCCGCCTACATCGGCGGCGCCGTTCCGGGCCCGTCTATGCGCCGCACGCGCGAGTGAAGGGTCAGCCCTCCCAGGGCGTCGGCTCCTCAGCCGGCCTCAGCCGGTAGTAGACGGTGTCGTAGCGCAGCAAGCGGTGCGCCAGCGGCACCAGGCGACCGTGGATCACCGGAAACCGTCGGGCCAGCAACCGGCGGGCCACGTCGATGTCAGGCCCGGAGAGCAAGCTGGCGATAGCCGGCTGGTCCGAGCCCTGCGGGCGACCGGTGATCGAGCAGGGCGCCACCCGAGCGCCGGGGAAGTTGCGCAGCCGCCGAGCCTTACCAGCAGCCGACCAGGTACGGAAGTATCCCTGGCCGTGCTCGTCCACCGCCACGTTCACCGGCGTGTCCACGGTGGAGCCGTCGCGCTTTCTGGTGGTGAGCAGCACGGTGTCGGCGCGTCGCAGGTGCTCGAACGTCTCCATCACCCGTTCGCCGCCTTCGACGGGGCCAGCACGCCGCCCGCGGCGCTGATCTCGGCCCGAGCCGCCGCCCCCGACTCCTCGCTGACCGGCACTGTGAGGTCGGTGAGCACCCGCACCGCCAGGCCGGCCTGCAGGGCGTCCAGGGCGCTGGCCCGGACGCAGTGGGACTCGGCGATGCCGCAGACGTCCAGCTCGCTGATGCCTGCGTCGCTGAGCACCTCAGCCAGCGGCCGGCCGTCCGTCGCCGTCCCGTCAAACGCTGAGTAGGCGGCCTGACGCAGTCCTTTTTTGATCGTCACATCAGCTCCGGCAGGCGCCAGGGCAGCAGCCACGGCCGGGTGCAATTCAGCGTTCGCGGTGCCGGCCAGCCCGTGCGGCGGCCAGCTGTCGATGAAATCGGGTCGCTCGGAGAAGTGCTCGCCTGGATCAAGGTGCCAGTCCTGACTGGTGATCGTCAGCCGGTACTGCGCACGGTGCGCCCTCAGGTGCTCGGCGATCCGGTCGGCGATCCGGTCGCCCCCGGCCACCGCCAGCTCACCGCCCTCGCAGAAGGTCGGCTGCACATCGACTATCAGCAGCGCGCGCGAACTGGTCATCGGATGATCCCTTCTGAATGGCAGAACCCGCTCGACCTTACGACAGCCGGCCGGCTGCTTCGAGCGCGCGCGGGCCGCCTGGCTTGGTCCGCTCTGTGACGTGAAAGTCGGCAATGTGCTCCGAAGCCTCTGGCGCAGCGGCGTCCGGTCCCCGCAAGGGCTGGCAGGATGGCTGAGTGGACATCGCGGTCGGCTTGGTGATTCTGGTGGCGGCGGGCGCCTTGCTCGCGGCGGCAGCCCGCCACTTCAAGGTCTCCGAGCCGCTGGTGCTCACCGTCGCGGGAGTGGCTGGGTCCTACCTGCCGTTCGTGCCCGACGTGGCGCTGACGTCGGACCTGGTGCTGTTGGGACTGCTGCCACCGCTGCTCTACACCACCGCGATCCGAACCTCACTGGTGGACTTCAAGGCCAACCGGCGCTCGATCGGGTTGCTGTCAGTGGGCCTGGTGCTATTCACCGCCTTCGGGGTGGGCGTGGTCGCCTGGCTGCTGCTGCCGGTGCCATTCGCGGCGGCCGTCGCGCTGGGCGCGGTGGTGGCGCCGCCGGACGCGGTGGCGGCCACCGCGATCGCCCGCCGGGTCGGCATGCCGCGCCGGATCGTGACCGTCCTGGAAGGCGAATCCCTCTTCAACGACGCCACCGCGCTGGTGACGCTGCGCACCGCCATCGCCGCCTCGGCGGGTTCGGTGAGCGTGCTGCACGCGGCCGGCGACTTCTTGCGGGCGGCCGGTGGCGGGGTGGCGGTCGGCATCGGGGTGGCGCTGGTGCTGGGAACGCTTCGCCGCCGGATCACCGATCCGGTGCTCGACACCACGGTCTCCTTCCTGGCGCCGTTCGCGGCCTACCTGCCCGCTGAGAAGATCCATGCCAGCGGCGTGATCGCGGTGGTGGTCGCCGGCCTGATTCTGGGGCACCGCGCGCCGATCTGGCAGAGCGCGGCCTCGCGGATCGCCGAGCGCACCAACTGGCGCACCGTCGAGTTCTTACTGGAGAACTCGGTGTTCCTGCTGATCGGCCTGCAGGTCCGGGTGGTCGTTGACAACGCCTGGCAGTCGCCGCTGAATCACTGGCAACTGATCGGCTCATGCCTGGCGATCCTGCTGACCGCGATGGTGTTGCGCCCGATCTGGGTCTTTCCAGCGGTGTATCTGCCGCGCAAGCTGTCCCGTCGAGTACGCGAGGCAGACCCGTCTCCGCCGTGGCAGCACCCGGCCGTCATCTCCTGGGCCGGCATGCGCGGAGTGGTGACGCTCGCCGCGGTCTTCCTGCTGCCCCAGGACATTCCCCAACGTGACGTGCTGGTGCTGGCCGCGCTCGTCGTGGTCGGCGGCACCTTGCTGTTGCAAGGAACCACGCTGCCGTGGCTGGTGCACCGGCTGAGCCTGCGCGGCCCCAGCCGGGCCGAGGACGCCCTGCAAGAGGCGGGCCTGATGCAGCAGGTCACCGATGCCGGACTGCAGGCGCTGGACAGGCATTCCGACGAGGACACGCCGTCGGAGGTGATCGAGGGCCTGCGCCAGCGGGTCGGGCATCAGGTGAACGCGGCGTGGGAGCGGCTGGGTCCCGACGAGTCGGATTTGCTGACGCCCAGCGAGCACTACCGACGGCTGCGGCTGTTGATGTTGCAGGCCGAGCGCGAGGAACTGCTCAAGGTCCGCGACTCCGGGGCGCTCGATCACGAGGTGCTGCAAGCGGTGATGCGAGTGCTGGACTTGGAGGAGTCGCTCATCGACCGGTTCGACGAAGGCGAGGATGAGTTGCAGCGCGACGAGCCGCTTCGCAGCCCCATCGCCGGCCAGGAGTGCGCGCACTTGGAAGCCGCGCCGTTGACCGTCCGCCCGGACACCCCTGGCCGGTGCCGGGAATGCGAGGACGAGGGGCTGAACTGGGTGCACCTTCGGATGTGCCTGACCTGCGGGCACGTCGCCTGCTGCGACTCCTCCGACGGCAAGCACGCCGACAAGCACTACTCCAGCACCGACCACCCGGTGATGCGCAGCGTGGAGTCCGGCGAGGCGTGGCGCTGGTGCTACGTCGATTCGCAGCTGGGCTGATCCGGCCCCAGCGGTCTCAGCGGCCTCAGCGGGCCGGTTAGCCCCTACGGGCCGGTGAGATCAGCTGCTGGTTCGGTTGGCCTCGAAGTAGGCGGTCAGCGCTTCTTCCACGACAGTCACCCGGTTGGTGGGGACCCCGCGACGGGCGCCGAGGATCACCGACACCCGGTCGAGCTGGCGGTAAAGGTCGGCGCGGATTCGCAGGTTCAACTGCTCGGTCTCTGGCTTCACGCCGCCGGCCTGGACGTTCGTCGGAGCCCCCGAGAACATCGCGCTGCTGTTGGGGGTGCTGTTGTTCGAGGTGCTGTTGTTCGGGGTGCTGCTGTCGCCGTTGGCCCGTCGAGGTCCGGCGGGGTCGTGCTGGGCGGCTGCCGGTTGATTTTCAGCAGAACTCACAGGGTGGTTCTCCATTGATAAGTCGAGAACCGGGGCCGATCGTGACGGCCACCGGTGTGTCTCCCGGCGCTGCCGGGCGAGGTGAAGGTGTGTCAGGACTTGCTGGCGTCCGGCTTAGGCATCAGGCCGTGCAGGGTGGGGACCCCCCGGACGTTCACCATGGACGGTTGCGCTCGCCCTTCGGCCACCAGTTGCTTGGCGTGCACGGCGATCAAGTCTGAGCTGACGCCGAACCTTCGGGCTAGGTCGCCGAACGTCGCCGGCCTTGCGGAGGCATTCATGCCCTGTAAAACGGAGAGAATCTGTAATTCCATGTCGATGGGCACAACCTCAGAGTAGCCCCCCTGAACCAAAAAAGCGGGCCGCCCGAAATAAGGGCAGCCCGCTTCTGGTCTTCTAATCGTCCCAGGGACCGTAATCGTCGGTATCCACGACAGTCTTCCTTTCACCGTCGGTCACTCAGCGGGCCTTGAAAAGGCAGCCGCCATCGACCGTTCTACTACCTGCTTGGGCGCTTGTTGGGCCGTTCACAGACCAGGCGCGTCATCACTGCTCAGGGTTCGAGCTGCGCTACCTGACAACCGCTAGGTGGGCTGCTGAGAGAACACTATACAGCTCACACGGGTTCACCGCTGCCAGAAGTGAAAAAGCGGACAGATCAGAAACCGGTGCGGCGCCCGCGCGGCCGGGCGCCGGCTGAGAACGCGGCAGCGCCGGTTGTCCGAGCGGCAGCCGGTCGGCTCTCGCTGGTGTGGATCGGAGTACCGGACTTGGCTGCTGACCCGCGTCCGGACGAGCCGCGACCGGACGAGGGGCGCCCGGCCGAGCCCCGGCCTGAAGCGCCCTGAGCCGAGCCACGACCACCCGATCCCGAACCCGTCGCGGGCTTGCCGCGGCCGGACGAGCCGCGCCCGGAAACGCGACCTCGGGCCGGCGGCTCCACAGTGCTGGAACCGGCCGGTGGCGTGACGAACGCCCGCTCGCCAGGCGCCAGCTCGGCCAGCAGCGGGTGACCCGGACGCAGCCGGGTGATCGTCGGGCTGATCGCTGCTCGCCGGGTCAGGTCGCGCACGTCGGCGACCTGATCGTCGGTCATCAGCGTGATCACAGTGCCGCCCGCGCCGGCGCGCGCGGTCCGGCCGGAGCGGTGCAGGTAGGCCTTGTGCTCGATCGGTGGGTCGGCGTGCACCACCAGGTTGACGTCATCGACATGGATGCCGCGAGCTGCGATGTCGGTGGCCACCAAGGTGTGGGTGCTGCCGTCGGAGAAGGCCTCGAGGTTGCGCGTCCGGGCGTTCTGGCTGAGGTTGCCGTGCAGTTCCACCGCCGGCACGCCGGAGGCGATCAGCTGGCGGGTGAGCTTCTTGGCGCCGTGCTTGGTGCGGGTGAAGACCAGCGTGCGGCCGGGCGCCGCGGTGAGTTCCACCAGCACCGGCAGCCGGTCATCGGCCCCCGTCAGGTGCAGCACGTGGTGTGACATCTGCGAGACGGGCGACTGAGCCGAGTCGACGCTGTGCGTGATCGGATTGTTGAGATACCGCTTGACCAGCACATCGACGCCGGCGTCGAGGGTGGCAGAGAACAGCATGCGCTGACCTGAGGCCGGCGTCCGGTCCAGCAGCCGCCGGACTGAGGGCAGGAAGCCGAGGTCGGCCATGTGGTCGGCCTCGTCCAGCACGGTGATCTCGACCTGGCTCAGGTCGGCGTGACCGCTGGAGATCAGGTCCTCAAGCCGGCCGGGGCAGGCCACCAGGACGTCCACGCCGGCCCGCAGGCCGGTGATCTGCGGATTGGCGCCGACCCCGCCGAACACGGTGAGGGTGCGCAGTGACAGCGCGTGGGCCAGCGGCGCCAGCGCGGCCTCGATCTGGCTGGCCAGCTCACGGGTCGGAGCCAGGATCAGCGCCCGAGGGCTCTTGGGCCGTCGGGGCTTGCTGCTGCCGGCCAAACGGGCCAGAACCGGCAGGGCGAACGCGTAGGTCTTGCCCGAGCCGGTCCGACCGCGGCCCAGCACGTCTCGACCGGCCAGTGAGTCGGGCAGTGTCGCCTGCTGGATCGGAAACGGCGCGGTGATGCCTTGGGCGGCCAGCACGGCTGTCAGCGCGCTCGGGACGCCGAGCTCGGCGAAGCCGGCCGACACCGAGGTTGCGGGGGAGGCCGAGCTTGCGGGGGAGGCCGAGCTTGCGGGGGAGGCCGTGGGGCGAACGGCCTGCGCCGGCGTCGAACCAGCAGCTGTTCGGGCATTTCGGTTGGAATTGGACACGAGATTGGACGAACGGGGGCGGTTGACCGCCATAACGATGACTCCAGAGCTAGAAGGTCGTCCTGCCCGGCGCAGACCAGCGGTCGCGGCGCGTGGTGTGGGACCAAAGGAGAGCCGGAGGCAGAACTGAACCGGCTACCGGAGGCGACTCTACCCTGGCCTGGACCTCCAGGTTGCTCGCCCTGCGCCGCAAGCAGCCGCTGGCCTTCGATGAGCCGTTAGGGTGAGACGTCGACCACAAGCAGGAGGACAGCAAGTGTTCAGGCGAGTTGCCATTGTCAATCGTGGAGAGGCCGCGATGCGGCTTATCCATGCCGTGCGTGAGCTGAACGCCGCTGGTGGCGAGCAGATCGAGACGGTGGCGCTCTACACCGACGCCGAGAGTTCGGCCAAGTTCGTCCGCGAAGCCGACTTGAGGTACCCGATCGGCCCGGCCTCGGCCCGGCCCTACCTCGACTACGCGGTGCTCGAGCGAGCTCTTCGAGAGACCGGCGCGGATGCGGCCTGGGTGGGATGGGGCTTCGTCGCCGAGGACCCGGCGTTCGCCGAGCTGTGCGAGCGGCTCGGCATCACCTTCATCGGCCCGAGCGCCGCGGCGATGCGGGCGCTGGGCGACAAGATCGGCTCCAAGCTGCTGGCCGAGAAGGTCGGCGTGCCGGTCGCGCCATGGAGCCAGGGAGCCGTCGATGACCTGCGATCGGCGCTGACCAAGGCCGAGACGCTGGGCTATCCGTTGATGCTCAAGGCCACCGCAGGCGGCGGCGGCCGGGGAATCCGGGTGGTGCGGTCGGCGCAGGAGCTGACGGCGGCCTTCAACCAGACCCGCGACGAGGCAGTACGCGCCTTCGGCAGCGGCGTGATGTTCCTGGAGACCATGCTGTCCGGCGCCCGGCACGTGGAGGTGCAGGTGGTGGCCGACGGCCAGGGCGCCGCCTGGGCCATCGGAGTCCGCGACTGCTCGGTGCAGCGGCGCAACCAGAAGGTGATCGAGGAGTCCTCTTCGGCGGTGCTGGCGCCGCACCAGGTCGCCCAGCTGAAGGCCTCGGCCGAGCGGCTTGCCCTGGCCGTGGAGTACCGGGGCGCGGGCACGGTGGAATTCCTCTACCGCCCTGCCGACGAGACGTTCGCCTTCCTCGAGGTCAACACCCGCTTGCAGGTCGAGCACCCGATCACCGAGCTGACCACCGGGTTGGACCTGGTGAAGATCCAGCTCGAGGTCGCAGCCGGTGGACGGCTGGTCGGCCAGCCGCCGGTCGAGCTCGGTCATGCTGTCGAGGCCCGGCTCAACGCCGAGGACCCCGACCGGGACTTCGCCCCGGCCCCTGGCCGGATCGCCCTGCTGGACCTGCCGGACGGGCCGGGCGTGCGGGTCGACACCGGATTCAGCAGCGGCGACGCCATTCCCGCCGACTTCGACTCCATGATCGCCAAGATCATCGCCTATGGCCGGACCCGGGACGAGGCGCTGGCCCGGTTGCGCCGGGCGGTGCGTGACACCACCGTGATCATCGAAGGCGGCGCCACCAACAAGAGCTTCGTGCTGGACCTGCTGTCCGAGCCTGAGGTGATCGCCGCCACCGCGGACACCGGCTGGATCGACCGCACTCGGTCCGAGGGCGGGCTGGTGTCGCACCAGCACGCCGGCATCGCGCTGGTGGCCGCCGCCATCGAGGCCAACGAGGTGGAGGAGCGCGCCGAGCGGCTGCACTTCTTCGCCACCGCGCACGGAGGCCGGCCGCAGGCCCGCCACAAGGTCAGCCGGGCGATCGACCTGACCCTGCGCGACGCCAGGTATCGGGCGCACGTCTCGCAACTGGGTCCCAACCGCTACCGGGTCGGCGTGGGGCAGGACGGCGAAGTCCGGACCGTCGACGCCCGGATCGAGCGGTTGAACAGTTACGTCAGCCGCATCGAGGTCGGCGATCAGCGTTACCGGCTGGTCAGCGCGACCCACGGGATCGTCAACCTGGTCGAGGTCGACGGTGTCACGCATCGAGTCAGCCGCGACGAGGGCGGCGTGCTCCGCTCGCCGGCGCCGGCCCTGGTGGTGGCCGTTCCGGTGGCCGTCGGTGACGAGGTGCAGGCGGGGACTCCGGTGCTGGTGCTGGAGAGCATGAAGATGGAGACGGTGCTCACCGCGCCGTTCCCGGCCAGAGTGCGCGAGTTGCTGGTCTTCACCGGTGGGCAGGTCGAGACCGGCACGCCGCTGGTGCGCCTGGAGCCGACGGCGGAAGCAGACGGCGCCGCCGACGCCAACGCGCCCGCGCCCGTCGAATCCGAGGAGCTGGAACTGCCGACCGGTCGCAGCGGCACGGCCGCGGCCCGGGCCGCCGGCTGCCTGGACGACCTGCGCAGCCTCTTGCTGGGATTTGACATGACCGATTCCGACGCCGACCGGACGCTGAGGGCTTACCAGCGCTTCCGGGCCGAGCTGGCCAGCGGCGGGCACTCCTCGGTGACGGCCGAGCTGAAGGTCTTCCGCGCCTTCGCCGACCTCTGCGAGCTGAGCCGCAACCGGCCGGGCGGCGAGGAGGCGCCCGGCGAGCGGATGCACAGCCCGCGCGAGTACTTCCACTCCTACCTGCACAGCCTGGACGTCGACCGCGAGCAGCTGCCCGAGGCGTTCCGGCAGCGGCTGTCCCAGGCTCTGACCCATTACGGGATCACCGACCTCGAGCGCACGCCGGCCCTGGAAGAAGCCGTCTACCGGATCTTTCTGGCCCAGCCCGGCGCATCGGCGCACCGGCGCCTGGTCACCTCGCTGCTGCAGCAGTGGCTGATGGACGACGCCCCCGCCGGAGAGGTCGCCGAGCAGGCCCGCGACGTGCTCGAACGGGTGATCGCGGCCACCCAGCTGCGGTACCCGGTGGTCGGCGACCTCGCCCGCAGCGTCCGCTTCCGATGGTTCGACCAGCCGCTGGTCGACGCCGTCCGGGCTTCGGTGCTGGCCGGGGTGCGCGACGAGCTCCGGTACCTGGCCGCACATCCGGACGCGCCGGACTACGGCCGGCGAATCAACGCCCTGGCCGCGATTCCGGAGCAGATCGTCCGGTTCCTGGCCGAACGGCTGGAGGGCGGCATCGGCGAGCACGAGCCGATGCTCGAGGTCTTGGCACGCCGGCACTACCGGGAGTACGAGTTGCACGGCCTGCGAAACTTGCAGGCCGCGGACCGGCCGTTCGTGGTGTGCGACTACACCCTCGACGAGCGGCCGACCCACCTGGTGACCACGGTGGCCGAGCTGTCGGAGTTGACGCCCGGGTCGGCGCTGGTCACGGCGTTGGAGCAGCGCCTGCAGGCCGCTCCGGCAGGCCACGAGGTCGTGCTGGACCTGTACGTGCTCTGGCCGCAGGTGCCTGACTCGGCCGTCGAGGCCTCCGCGCGGCTGCAGGTGATCCTGGCCAAGCTGGAGCTCAGCCGGCAGGTGCGCCGGGTGGTCACGGCGATCTGCCCAGGCTCGGGCCGGCCGGTCTCCTACTACACCTTCCGGCCGCAGCGAGAAGACGCCGACGGCTCGGTGGACTCGGCCGGTCTGGTCGAGGACGACCTGGTGCGCGGCGTGCACCCGATGGTCGGCCGGCGGCTGAAGATGCGGCGGCTGCAGGAATTCAAGATCACCAGGCTCGACGCTCCCGAGGACGTGCTGCTGTACCTGCTGGTGGCGCCGAACAACGAGTCCGACCGCCGGCTGGTGGCGCTGGCCCAGATCCGGGAGTTCGCGGTGGTCCGCGACGCTGACGGCCATGTCGTGTCGCTGCCGCACGCCGAGCGGGCGGTGGCCAGCTGCGGCGAGGCGATCCGGCGGGCTCGGGCCAACCTCGGCGGCGCCCGGCTGGACATGAACTACGTGGGATTGCACATCTGGCCCACGGTGGACGCCCCGGTCTCGGAGTTGACAGCCCTGCAGCGCACCATCTCACCGCTGACCGTCGGCGCGGGCATCGAGGAGGTCATCGCCGAGGGCAGGGTGATGTCACCGGACGGCCGGGCTCGCAACACCGTCGTCCGGTTCTCCTTCCAGCCCGGCGCCGGCGTGGTCACCTCGGTGAGCGGCCGGCTGGACGACTGGCTGCATCCGCTGGACGACTACGCCCAGAAGGTGCTCCGCGCCCGCCGGCGGGGCACGGTGTACCCCTACGAGCTGGTGGGAATGCTCAGTGGCCGCGACGGCCGGTTCACCGAGTACGACCTGGATGAGCAGGGCCGGCTGGCGGCGGTGGACCGAGCGCCCGGCGGTAACCGCGCCGGCATCGTCGTCGGGGTGGCGAGCACGCCGACCGACCGCCATCCCGAGGGCATCACCCGCGTCGTGCTGCTCGGCGACCCGACCCGGGCGCTGGGCGCGGTGGCCGAGGCAGAGTGCGCCCGGATCATCGCCGCGCTGGACCTCGCCGAGGAGCTGTCGGTTCCGGTGGAGTGGTTCGCGCTGTCGGCCGGCGCCCGGATCTCGATGGACTCAGGCACCGAGAACATGGACTGGGTGGCCCGGGCGCTGCGCCGGATCGTCACCTTCACCCAGGCCGGCGGTGAGATCAACGTCGTGGTCGCCGGGATCAACGTCGGCGCCCAGCCGTACTGGAACGCCGAAGCGACGATGTTGATGCACACCAAGGGGATTCTGGTGATGACGCCGGAAAGCGCGATGGTGCTCACCGGCAAGCAGTCGCTGGACTTCTCCGGCGGGGTGTCGGCCGAGGACAACTTCGGCATCGGCGGCTATGACCGGGTGATGGGGCCCAACGGCCAGGCGCAGTACTGGGTGCCCAACCTGGCCGCCGCCTGCGAGCTGCTGAGCGAGCACTACGCGCACAGCTATGTGGCCGCGGGAGAGAGCGGTCCCAGGCTGGTCAAGAGCTCGGACCCGGTGGACCGCGACATCAGCGACTACCCCCACGACCTGGCCGCCAGCGAATTCCGCACGGTCGGCGACATCTTCTCGCCGACCGGCAACCCCGACCGCAAGAAGCCCTTCGACATCAGATCCTTGATGCGGGCAGTCGCCGACCAGGACATCTCGGTGCTGGAACGGTGGGCCGGGATGGCCGACGCCGAGACCTCAGTCGTCTTCGACGCCCACCTCGGCGGCCGTCCGGTGTGCCTGATCGGCATCGAGTCCCGAGCGATCCCGCGCCGAGGCTTCCCACCCAGCGACGGACCGGACCTGTGGACGGCCGGCACCTTGTTCCCCCGCTCGTCGAAGAAGACGGCGCGGGCGATCAACGCCGCCAGCGGCAACCGACCGGTGGTCATGCTGGCCAACCTGTCCGGCTTCGACGGCTCGCCGGACTCGATGCGCAACCTGCAGCTGGAGTACGGCGCCGAGATCGGGCGAGCCGTCGTCAACTTCAAGGGCCCGATCGTGTTCTGTGTGGTTTCCCGTTATCACGGCGGTGCGTTCGTGGTCTTCTCCAAGGCGTTGAACAGCGAGATGACGGTGCTTGCGATCGAGGGCTCCTACGCCTCGGTTCTCGGCGGCGCGCCCGCCGCGGCTGTGGTGTTCACCGGTGAGGTCGACGCCCGGACCGCCCGGGATCCTCGGATAAAGCAGTTGGAGGAGCGTGGCGCCGCCGCGACCGGTGTCGAGCGGGCGGCTCTGGCGACGGAGCTTGCCACGTTGCGCAGCAGCGTCCGGGTCGAGAAGCTGGCCGAGGTGGCGGCGGAGTTCGATGCCATCCACAGCATCCAGCGGGCCGTCGAGGTCGGCTCGGTCGACGCGGTGATCGGCGCGCACGAGCTGCGGCCCCGGCTGATCCAGGCGCTGGACGCAGCCGACGTCAGGCGCCGCGCCGAGACTGTCAGCTGAGCAGGCCTGCCGATCCGGGCGGCTGGCAGTACGGGCACCAGTACAGGTTGCGCCCGACGAGCACCTCGGTTCGGACCTCCGTGCCGCAGACCCGGCACGGCAGGCCGGCACGGCGGTAGACGTAGCCGGCCTCGTCGCGGCGCAGCGGACCGCGCTTGCGGGGCCGGTCCTCGGCCCGCAGCGTCTCGATCCGGCCCACCCGGACCCCGGCGCGCATCAGCGTCACCAGGTCCGTCCACATCTGCAGCCACACCGGCAGGCTCAGCGCCTGACCGGGCAGGTACGGGTCCAGCCGGTGCCGGTACAGCAACTCTGCCCGGTAGACATTGCCTATTCCGGCGATGACCTGCTGGTCCATCAGCAGCGCCGCGATCACCGTCTTGCTGCGGCTGATCCGGCGGTAGGCGGCCAGCGGGTCGGCGTCGCCACGCAGCGGGTCAGGCCCGAGCCGGGCGAACAGGGCGGTGATCTCGTGCGGCTCGATCAGCTCGCAGACGGTGGCGCCGCGCAGGTCCGTCCAGGCGTTCTCCCCCACCAGCCGCAACCGCAGCGCGCCCTTGGGCTCGGGAGGCAGCCCCGAGCCGGTGGTGAAACTGCCGTACAGGCCGAGGTGGACGTGCAGCGCCAGACCGCCCTGGTAGTGGTGCAGCAGGTGCTTGCCGTTGGCCTCGGTGCGCCGCAGCAGCCGGCCGTCCAGCGCGCTGGCGCCTTCGGCGAACCTGCCCTGCGGGCTGCTGGCGCGCACCGGCCGGCCACCGAACAACCTGCGGTGCTCGCGGGCCAGCCGGTGCAGGGTATGACCTTCAGGCACGGGCGTGGCCTCTGCGCGTTGGGCCCTTGCCTGCTGGGCGGCCGCCGATCACAGGGTGCATGACTCAAGAAAGTAGCGGCTCGCCCGGCATGACAGAATCGCGGCATGCCAGCCTGGATCTGCTGGACCTGCGGGGTGCAGCAGGCCGACACCGTCACGCCGCGCGAAAGCTGCCCGATCTGCTGTGACGAGCGCCAGTACGTCGGCTGGGAAGGCCAGCGCTGGACCACCATGGCCGAGCTCGCCTCCGACCGTCGCAGTGAGCTGCGCGAGGAGGAGCCCAACCTGCTCGGCATCGGCACCGAGCCCTCGTTCGCGATCGGCCAGCGCGCGCTGCTGGTCAGCACCGAGCACGGCAACGTGCTGTGGGACTGCGTCTCGCTGCTCGACGACGCCGCCTACTCCGAGGTCGCGCGGCGCGGCGGCATCAAGGCGATCTGCCTGTCGCACCCGCATTTCTACGCGGCCTGCGTCGAGTGGGCCGACGCCTTCGACGCCGAGATCCTGATACCGGTGGCCGACCAGCAGTGGATCCAGCGCCCGTCCGCACGGGTGCGGCTGTGGCAGGACCGCGTCGAGCCGGTGCCCGGGCTCACCCTGGCCCGGATCGGCGGTCACTTCGACGGGGCGGCCGTGCTGCACTGGCCGGCAGGCGCCGAGGGCCGCGGCGCGCTGCTGACCGGTGACACCGTCACCGTCGTGCAGGACCGGGAATGGGTCAGCTTCATGTGGAGCTACCCCAACCTGATTCCGCTGGACGCCGGCGCCATCACCGACATCGTCGAGCGGATCGAGCCGTTTGACTTCGACCGGATCTACGGCGGCTGGTGGGGGCGGGTGGTCGTGCGCGACGGCGCGTCGGCGATCCGGCGCTCGGCTCAGCGCTATCTGGAACGGCTAGCCGGCGAGCGTCCCTGACGCCGGGCTGCAAAGATTGCCCACGCCCCGAACAGGGGGTCAGGCGCGCTCTTCGCACAGGCGCTTTTCGTAACTGACACCGGCAGCATGGACGAGCAACGGAGACTCATGTGACCACATTCGACGACGGGATCGCGGCCACCGAACTCGGCACCGGCACGGTGGTGCACACCGATGTGGTCGTCGTCGGCTCAGGACCGGCGGGGGCGTCGGCGGCGTTGTTCCTGTCCACCCTGGGCGTCGCCAACGTCATGATCACCAAGTACCGCTGGACCGCCAACACCCCGCGGGCGCACATCACCAACCAGCGCACCATGGAGATCTTCCGCGACATCGGCATCGAGGATCAGGTGCTGGCCGAGGCCACGCCGCACGAGCTGATGGGCGACACCGTCTTCTGCACCTCCATCGCCGGCGAGGAGATCGGCCGCATCCTGACCTGGGGCACCCACCCGGCCCGCCACGGCGATTACCGGCTGGCCTCGCCGTCGATGAACTGCGATATCCCGCAGACCTATCTGGAGCCGATCCTGGTCCGCAACGCCACCGCGCGAGGCACCCAGGCGCGGTTCTCGACCGAATACGTCTCCCACACCCAGGACTCCGAAGGCGTCACGGTCACGGTGCTCGACCGGCTCACCGGCGGCACGTACCAGATCCGGGCCAAGTACCTGATCGGCGGCGACGGCGCCCGGTCAGCGGTCGCGGCTGACATCGACCTGCCCCTGGAAGGGCAGACCGACATCGCGGGCTCGATGAACATCACCTTCAAGGCCGACCTCAGCCACCTGGTCGCGCACCGGCCGTCCATCCTGTACTGGGTGATCCAACCGGGCGCGGAGGTCGGCGGGATCGGCGCCGGCCTGGTGCGCATGGTCCGGCCCTGGAACGAGTGGCTGATCGTGTGGGGCTTCGACATCAACCAGCCGCCACCGCAGGTGGACGACGCCGCGGCCATCGCCATCGTGCGCAACCTGGTCGGCGTGCCCGACCTGGAGGTGGAGATCACCGGGGCGTCGTTGTGGGGCAACAACGAGCAGTACGCCACCCGGTTGCAGCGCGGCCGGGTCTTCTGCGCCGGCGACGCGGTGCACAAGCACCCGCCGAGCAACGGGCTCGGCTCGAACACCTCCATCCAGGATTCCTACAACCTCGCCTGGAAGATCGCCGCCACCCTCTCCGGCCAGGCCGGGGCAGGGCTGCTCGACACCTACAGCGACGAACGGGCGCCGGTGGCCAAGCAGATCGTGCTGCGCGCCAACCAGTCCAGCCGCGAGTTCGTCCAGCTGTTCACTGCCCTGGGCATCAAGCCCGGCCAGACCGAGGCCGAGATGATCGCGCAGATCGATGAGCGTAAGGACGACTCCCCGGCCGGCGCGGCCAAGCGCAGCGCGCTACTGGACGCGATGGAGCTGAAGAACTACGAGTTCAACGCCCACGGCGTCGAGCTCGGCCAGTTCTACCAGTCCAGCGCCGTGCTGTCCGACGGCGCCGAGCGCCCAGCGCCGGTGCGCGACCCGGAGCTCTACTACCAACCCTCGACGGTCCCCGGATCGCGCCTTCCGCACGTCTGGGTCGGCAACGCCCAGCGCACCGTGTCCACCCATGACCTCGCCCCGTACGGACGGTTCACCGTCCTCACCGGCATCACCGGAAAAGCCTGGGTCCAGGCGGCCGCGGACGTGGCCGAGCGGTGGGGACTGCCGCTGGGCGGCGTCGTGATCGGGCCCGGGCAGGACGTCACCGACCTGTACTACGACTGGGCCCGAATCCGAGAAGTGGCCGAGGACGGCATGATCTTGGTGCGCCCGGACAAGCACATCGCCTGGCGGTCGCCGACCATGGTCGAAGACCCCATCGCCACGTTGACCTCGGTGCTGGCCTCCATCCTGGAGCGAGCCTGACGTGCCGCTGGCCTTCGAGCATGAGACCAAGGGCCAACGCGTCCTGTTCGGCTCGGGCGCTGCCGCTGGACACCTGCGCGACGAGGTGGCCCGCTTCGCCGCGCTACGGCCCCTTGTCATCGCGGCCGACCGCCAGAGGGGTCTGATCGAACGGGCCGGTCTGGCCGGCGCCGTGCGCTACCACCGGATAACCGAGCACGTGCCGGTCGAGGTGGCTGAGGACGCCCGGGCCGCGGCGGCTCAGGCTGATCTGGTGATCGCCATCGGCGGGGGGTCGGCCATCGGGCTGGCCAAAGCGGTCGCGCTCACCTCGGGCTTGCCGATCATCGCGACCCCGACCACCTTCGCAGGCTCGGAAGCCACCGATGTCTGGGGGCTGACCGAGCGGGGCCAGAAGCGGACCGGCGTCGACCCGCGGGTGCTGCCGCGAACGGTCGTCTATGACGCCGAGTTGCTGGAGTCCCTGCCGGTCGAGCTCGCGGTGGCCTCCGGACTCAACGCCGTCGCGCACTGCGTGGACTCCATGTGGGGGCCGCGGGCAGATCCGATCAACGCCGCGCTGGCGATGGCGGGGCTCCACTCCCTCGCGGTCGGGCTGCCGGGGGTGGTGGCCGAGGCCGACCGAGACGCGATCGAGCAGTCCCTGTACGGCTGCTATCTGGCCGCGGTCGCCTTCGCCTCGGCCGGATCAGGGTTGCACCACAAGATCTGCCACGTGCTGGCAGGGGCCTTCAACCTGCCGCACGCGGCCACGCACGCCATCGTGCTGCCCCACGTGCTCGCGTTCAACGCCCCTTACGCTCCGCGGGCCGCTGAGCAGATCGCCCAGGCGCTGGGATCGGGCGACGCCTGCCAGGGCCTGGACGAGCTGCGCGCGCGGCTGAACGCGCCGAGGGCCCTGCGTGAGCTCGGCCTGGCAGAGGACGACCTGGCGGCCGCGGCGCAGGCGATCCTGCCGCAGGTGCCGGCCGCGAACCCACGCCCGGTCGAGGCCGACACGCTTGACCGGTTGTTGCGAGCGGCCTGGGCCGGAGACCAACCACGGATGGAGAGCCACCCATGAACGACAGAACATCCCCGCAGGACCTCCGCGAGCGGCGCCTGGTCGAGGAGGTGGTCGCGAGCTTCGGCGCGACTGCCGACCCGCGGGTTCGGACGGTGCTGACCGCCCTGGTCGAGCACCTGCACGCGTTTCTCCGCGAGGTCCGCCTGACCCAGGGCGAATGGCAGCAGGCGATCGACTTCCTGACCGCGGCCGGTCACATCACCGACGACAAGCGACAGGAGTTCATCCTGCTGTCCGACGTGCTGGGTGCGTCCATGCAGACCATCATCATCAATGACGACCCGACCGGCGCGGCGACCGAGGCGACCGTCGTCGGCCCGTTCTTCCTTGACGACGCACCGCTGGTGCCTCTCGGCGGTGACATCTCCTTCGGCGCGTCGGGTGAGCCGTGCTGGGTGGAGGGCACCGTCACCGACACCTCCGGCCGACCTTTGGCCGGGGCCCGGCTGGAGGTGTGGGAGGCCGACGATGACGGCCGCTACGACGTGCAGTACCCCGACGGCCGGGTGGCCGCGCGGGGGCGGCTGTTCACCGACGCCGACGGGGGATACCGGTTCTGGGCGGTCACCCCCACCCCGTACCCGATTCCCGACGACGGCCCGGTTGGCGCCTTGCTCGCCGCGACCGGCCGGTCGCCGATGCGTGCGCCCCACCTGCATTTCATGGCCAGCCACGAGGGCATGCGAACGCTGGCCACGCACATCTTCGTGGCCGGCGACGACCTCGGCTCGGACAGCGTGTTCGGCATCCGGGAATCGCTCGTCGTCGACTTCCCGAGGCATGCTGGGGACGAGCCGACACCGGACGGCCGGCAGGTGACAGGTTCCTGGACCCGCGCCCGGTTCGACATCACGCTGAGCCCGGCCTCCTGAGGCAGCTGAGGGGGACGGCCACCCAGCGGCATTGGGTAGGGCTGGCAGTGTGCGGTCAGGGGTGCGGGTACGCGCCGCGACGCCATCGACCTTCTAGGTCGAGTGACAACTGCGGTGGCCTGGTGATCGAGCGCTGCGCCGGCGGGTCGAAAGGACACTAAGGCCCGGGAGCCGCTGGCCGGCGGGTAGCCTCAGCGAGCGACCGCCGTGGACAGCTTCGGCGAGAATCCCGCAGCGCGGAGGGACAACGTGATGCTGCAGCGGCGACCATGTGGCGCTGAGCGGTTTCCCTGTCATCCGAGTTGCGTTCGGAGGGCCGTCGCGTCGCTTCCTGGGTTCGACGGCGTGACATCGAGGAGATCACCCAGCTCGCCCCATCAATGTCGACCGCTGAGCATCCGAGTGGTGAGACGGCTGCGGTGGGGCCGGACTGTCGCCGTGGCAGGTCGGGCAGATCGCGTTCGGTCAGCACGTCTTATCACGATGTCTCAGGGCCCGTTCTGGGAGGGACCGCGCTGTGGTTGAGCATCGCGTGGCCGGCGCCCCGCTGGACTTTTCGGGGCTGCGGGTGGAACTGGGCGTGCCGGGAGACTTCTCATCCCAGGCGGTCGCCTGCGCGCAGGCCGCGGCGCAGGCGGTGCGGCTTCCTGACCTTGACCGGACCGACCTGGAACTGGTTACCGTCGACCCGCCAGGCAGCATGGATCTCGACCAGGCCTTGCACATCGCCCCCTGCGACCACGGTTATCGGGTCAGTTACGCCATCGCCGACGTTGCGTCATTCGTCCCCCCGGCATCGGTGTTGGACTCCGAGCTTCAGGTGCGGGGCGAGACGATCTACTGCCCGGACGCCCGGGTGCCTCTACACCCCACTGTGCTCAGCGAAGGAGCGGCCAGCCTGCTACCTGGCCAGGTTCGTCCCGCGGTGCTGTGGCAGTTCGAGCTCGACGGCTTCGGGGAGATCACCAAGGTCGACGTGCGCCGTGCCCGGGTCCTTTCTCGAGCTCGCCTGGACTATGCGGGGGTACAGGCCAGCTTCGAGGCGGGACACCCGCATGCCGCTGTCAGGCTACTGCCCGAGGTAGGCGCGCTGCGTCTCGCGCTCGCTCGACAGCGACATGCCATCAACCTCGACCTTCCTGCGCAAGAGGTCGAGCGCGCCGGTTCGTCCTGGACCCTGCGCTACCGAGCGCCGTTACCGGTGGAGTCCTACAACGCCGAGATCTCGTTGATGACGGGGATGTCCGCCGCCCAGCTGATGCTGCGTGGCGGCTTCGGAATCCTGCGCACGGTTCCGCCGGCCGATAGCCAGGCGATCGACGAATTGCGCCGGATCGCGCCGGCCCTGGGAGTCGCCTGGCCCGCAGGAGCTGCACCCGGTGACGTGCTCGCCGGCCTGAGCCGAGCCGATTCTCGCCAGGTCGCGTTCCTCGATCACGCGGCCTCTCTGCTGCGCGGGGCGGCCTACGTCGCCTTCGACGGCCAACCGCCTGAGCAGCCGCTGCACGCCGGCATCGGCGCGCCGTACGCCCACGCGACGGCGCCGTTGCGGCGCCTGGTCGATCGCTATGTGAGTGAGATCTGCCTCGCGGTGCAGGCTGGCACACCGGTTCCGCAGTGGGTGCGTGACCGCGTCCCGGCCCTACCCGCGTCGATGGCCGCGGCCGATCACCGCGCACGTGCGGTCGACCGCGCAGTCCTCGACCTCACCGAAGCCTGGCTGCTGCGGGATCGCATTGGACAGACGTTCGCGGCAGTGGTGCTCAGTGCCGATGGCCACGGGGCCTCGATTAGCATCGAGGAGCCCGCCATACGCGCACGATGCACGGGCGCCTCGCTGCAACCAGGCCAACACATCCAGGCCCGGCTGGTCGCTGCTGACGTCGCTACGCGCACCGTTCGATTCGAGTTGGCCGGTCAGTGAAGCTTCCCGACGCAGGTGGCGACTCTCGACAGGCAGCGCACAGCTATGCGAAAGTAGCGCTCCCTCGCACCCCATGCGCTTGAGAAGGAGACGTCTCATGGTCGCTCGTCTGTCGGTCCGCCTGCTAGCCGTGCTGCTGTTCGCAGCTGCCATGTCGGTGGCTCAGCCCGCCCACGCCTCAACGCTCACGGTGAACTCCGCCACCTGCGCAGTGACCGGCTACTACGCCCCCGACCCGGCCAATTACGGCACCTTCTCTTGCACGGCCACCGCGTCGGGCGGCACCGGCAGCTACAGCTACAGCTGGACGGTCTTCTCCTGGTGCTGCGGCGACTCCTACTACGGCAGTGGGCCGACGATCACCGGCAACTGCAAGTGGGGCACGGCCCGCATCTTCACCGTGTACGTGACCGACAGCAGCGGCGCGATGGCCAGCAAGGGCGCCACCGTCAACTGCACGCGGCCCTGAGCCAGGCGCGGCAGCGATCCGGCGCTGGATCGGCTGGCCGGTGAGCGCCTGACAAGCCGGGGCGGGCTGATGCCCACCCCGGCCTCGCAGCTCAGGACGCGCTGAGCAGTGAAGCGCGCACCGCGTCGAAGGCCGCCGGCGCGTCACCGGGCTTGCCGCCGGCGCCCTGGGCCACATCGGCCTTGCCGCCGCCACGGGCGCCGAGGGTCTGCGCCAGCACCTTGACCAGCTCACCGGCCGAACGCCCGGCCGCCACCCCCGCGGAGTTCACGGTGGCGACGAAGGACAGCCGGTCATCGGCGGCTGAGGCGAGCAGCACGGCAGCCGGGCGGGACTGGTCCAACCGGTCCCGCACGTTCACCGCCAGGTTGCGCAGGTCGTTGACCGCGACCCCGGCCGGCACCAGCTCGGTCAGCAGTTGGACTCCGGCGACGTCGGTGGCACGTTGCGCCAGCGGCCCCGCCTGCTGCATCACCTGGCCGGCCCGCAGCCGGTCCAACTCGCGCTCGGCGTTGCGCAGCCGGGTGATCAGCGACTCGATCCGGTCCGGCAGCTCGGCCGGCGGGACCTTCACCAGCTCTGACAGGGCCGACACCAGGGCACGCTCATTGGCCAGGAATTTGATCGCGTCCAGGCCGACGTAGGCCTCGATCCGGCGCACCCCGGCGCCGACCGAGGACTCGCCGGTGACCGCCAGGGCGCCGACCTGGGAGGAATGGGAGACGTGCGTGCCACCGCACAGCTCGCGCGACCAGGCCCCGCCGATCTCGACCACCCGCACTTCGGCGTCATAGGTCTCGCCGAACAGCGCGAGCGCGCCGATCTCGCGGGCCTGGGACAGCGGCATGTACCGCACCGCCACCGGCAGGTCACGCCGCAGCGCGCGGTTCGCGGTCTCCTCGATGTCGGTTCGGGTGCGCTCGTCCAGGCCTTTGGACCAGGCGAAGTCCAGTCGCAGGTAACCCGGCTTGTTGTACGAGCCGCTCTGCAGGGCCGACGGGCCGAGCACCTCGCGCAGCGCCGCGTGCACGACGTGGGTTCCCGAGTGGGCCTGCCGCGCCGACAGCCGCCACTCCGGGTCGACCTGGGCGACCGCGTCGACGCCGGTGCGGAGCTCGCCGGACTCGACCTGCACCCGGTGCACGATCAGCCCCTTGATCGGGCGCTGGACGTCCAGCACCCGAAGCCGGGTCTCCGGGCCGGAGCCAGGGATGACGATGGCGCCTTCGTCGGCGACCTGGCCACCGGACTCGGCGTAGAACGAGGTGGCATCGAGCACCACCTCGACCGTCTCACCGGGGCCGGCGACCTCCACGAGCTCGTCTCCACGGACGATGCCGCGGACCCGGGACTCGATCTCCAGGCCCTCGTAGCCGGTGAAGACGGTGGGGCCGTGCTCACGCAGCTCGCGGTAGGCGGCGGTGCTGGCCACACCGGACTTCTTGGACCGGGCGTCGGCCTTGGCGCGCTGGCGCTGCTCGGCCATCAGCCGCCGGAACTCATCCTGGTCCACGCTCAGGCCGGCCTCGGACGCCATCTCGATGGTGAGGTCGATCGGAAAGCCATAGGTGTCGTGAAGCGCGAACGCCCGTTCGCCCGACAGCGCCGGCCGCTTGGCCTGCTGCGCCTCGCGCACGGCGACGTCGAGGATGGTGGTTCCTGAAGCCAGCGTCCGGCGGAAGGCGTCCTCCTCGCCGTAGGCGATCATCGCGATCCGGTCGTAGTCGACAGCCAGCTCCGGATAGCTGGGCGCCATCGCGTCGCGGGCGACCGGCAGCAACTGCGGCAGCACCGCGCCGTCGATGAACTCGCCGCCCAGCATCCGCGCCGAGCGCACCGCCCGGCGCAGGATCCGGCGCAGCACGTAGCCGCGCCCCTCATTGCTCGGGGTGACCCCGTCGGAGACCAGCATCAGGCCGGTGCGCACGTGGTCGGCGATCACCCGAAGCCGGACGTCGTCGGGCGCGGACTCGGCAGCCGAGGGCCCGGACGCGCCTCCGTAGCGCTTGCCGGCCAGCTCGGCGGCCCGGTCGAGCACCGGCCGGGTCTCGTCGATCTCGTAGAGGTTGTCCACGCCCTGCAGCAGGGTGGCCATCCGCTCCAGGCCCATGCCGGTGTCGATGTTCTTGCGGGGCAGCTCGCCCAGGATCTCGTAGCCTTCCTTGGCCGGGCCCGCGCCCCGCTCGTTCTGCATGAAGACCAGGTTCCAGAACTCCATGTAGCGGTCCTCGTCGACCGCCGGCCCGCCGTCCACGCCATAGGCGGCGCCCCGGTCGTAGTAGAGCTCGCTGCACGGGCCGCAGGGCCCCGGAACGGTCATCGACCAGAAGTTGTCGGCCATGCCGCGCCGGACGATCCGATCCGGGGGCAGCCCGACGACGCGGCGCCAGATGTCGATCGCCTCCTCGTCGTCGAGGTAGACGGTGGCCCAGATCCGGTCGCCGTCCAGGCCGTAGCCACCGTCGGCCACGGAGCTGGTGGACAGCTCCCACGCCATCCGGATCGCTTCTTCCTTGAAGTAGTCGCCGAAGCTGAAGTTGCCGTTCATCTGGAAGAAGGTGCCGTGCCGGGTGGTCTTGCCCACCTCGTCGATGTCGAGGGTGCGCACGCACTTCTGCACGCTGGTGGCCCGCGACCACGGCGGATCGAGCTGGCCGGTGAAGTAGGGCACGAACTGCACCATGCCGGCGTTGATGAACAGCAGGTTGGGATCGTCGAAGGGCAGTGGCGCGCCGGGGACGACCTCATGCCCATGGCGGACGAAATGGTCCACGAAGCGCTGACGTACCTCGGCGGTTTTCACGGCTCTCCTCACAGTGCGGCGGGATCGGCTCCATTCTCTCGGACCGCAGCCAATGCTTTACAGCGGGGCTCTCGACCGGACCCGGCAGCCGAGCGGTTCTCCTCGTGACTGGCGCCCGATGCAACGTAATGGGCGGGCTGCGGCATCTCTGAGAAGGAACCCCAACCACAGGAGTGAGAGCGGATGCGCGCACAGGCGACGACGGTGCCGTCTCTGGTCGCCGGCGCGCCGGCCGGGCGCCGCAGGACCGTCCGGCGGGCGCTGCCGGCAGCGGTAGCCGTGCTGGCTCTGGGCGTGCTGCCGGGTTGCGCGAGCGGCCCGAGTGCCGGTGACCGAGGCGGGCCGGGCGCCGATGGCGCGACCGACGGCGTGGGCAGGCTCGGGCCCTCGCCTGGCGGACGCCCGGAGGCGGCGCTGTCCGGCTGGCAGTCCTTTCCGGTCAGCGCCAACCCGCGGCCTCTGGTGCTCACCGGCGCCATGGTGGCCGACCCTGCGAGCGGTTTCGCCACCGACGAGGACAAGCTCGCCTACCTCGCGGGCGAGTACGAGCTCGGTGTCACGTTGCCTTCAGCTCCGCCGACCTCCGGTGACTACGCCATAGTCCCGGCGGAGGCGGCCCTTGATCGGCTTCGGGCCAACGTCAGCGGCCAGCAGGTCAGCTCCCGGCTCCGGATCGTCAAAGCCGGCCTGACCCGTGCGAAGTTCAGCACCGACCGCGGCCCTCAGCTATTGCCGGCCTGGCAGTTCAGCCTTGCCGGGGTCAGCGACAGCGTCCGGGTGCTCGCGGTGGCCCAGTCGGCGCTATGGCCGGCCCAGCCATCCCAGTCTGCCTGGTCCGAAGACCAAGCCGTCATCGCAGCCGACGATCAGAGACTGACCTACAGCTTCCTCGCAAGCCCGGCAGGGCCATCGCCGTGCGGAGCCACCTACGAGGCAAAGGTGACCGAGTCCGCGACCGCGGCGGTGATCAGCGTGGAAGAGATCACGCCCAACCCGGCTGGCGGCAGCAGTTCGGCTGACCAGGCCTGCGCGGCGATCGCCGCCCAGCGAACGGTCACGGTGCGGCTGGCGGCGCCGCTGGGCGGCCGGGTGCTCCTCACCTCTCAGGGGCATCCGATTGCCGTGGTCCAGCGCTAGCAGGCGCCACCGAGCTCCCGGCGGCGAAGCTCGCCGCGGCTTCGCGCAGTGCGCTCAGCGCATAGGCGATGCCAGGGCTGGCCGCGGTGCCACGCCGGATCGCCAGGTAGATGTCGCGACGGGTCTTCGGCTTGTCCGGCTCAAGGAACCGAACCAGGTCCGAGGAGGCCTGGTAGCGCACGGCGACCATGTTGGGAATCAGCGCGATGCCCTGACCATGGGCCACCAGCGTCAGCGCCAGGTCGAAGTCACCGCACTGACCGACGACCAGAGGGTCGAACCCGGCAAGCCCGGCCGAGCGCTCAAGCAGCGCCGCGCACGAGGAGGACGGCGTGCCCGCGATCCAGCGCTCCTTCTCCAGCTCGATGAACGACACGCTCGATCCGGTCAACGCGTGGCCGGCCGGCACCGCCACCAGCATGGGCTCGCTGAGCAACTGGCGCCGGTCCAGGCCCGGCGGCAGCCGCCGCGGCGCGACGGCGTACTCACCGGCCAGCACCAGATCGAGTTCACCTCGGCGCAGCGCAGGCAGGCTGTCCTCTGGCTCGGACTGCTCGAATTGCAGCTCGACGTCGGGCGCGGTCTCTCGCAGCCGGCAGATCGCCAGCGGCAGCAAGGCGCGGGCCGCCGTGGGGATGACCCCCAGACGCAACAAGCCCGACGCCAGTTCGCCCATGGAGGCCAGGTCGGCCTCGGCCGCGTCCAGGTCCCCGAGGACCCGCTCGGCGTGGGCCGCCAGCCGCAACCCGGCCGGGGTCAACCGCGCCGCGCGCTGACTGCGGTCCAGCAGCGGCACCCCCACCTGCCGCTCCAGGGCGGCGATCTGCTGGGAGACGGCAGGCGGAGTGAAGGCCAGCGACCGGGCGGCAGCCGCCACCCCGCCATGCTCCTGAATCGCCAAAAGCACGCGAAGTCGTCGTACATCCAACATAAAGGAAGGCTACCCGGTTAGGGCAAAATAGCTATCTGTGATTTTTTCAAGGAATTACCCGCGCGTGATGTGTGGTTTGCGAACTAATAGCTCAACGCGTCATACAGGTCTTGTCGTCACCCTGAAAACGAATTTCACCGGTGACCACACCCTTGTAGAAGCTTGCGAACGACGGGTCGAACGTCTCGATCTTATCCTTGATCACGTCGTGTAGACGGGGCACGTTGACCATCGGGACGCCCTGGTGGAAGTGGTGGGCTGTGTGCAGGTCATTTCCGTTGGTGAACCAGTGCCCGAAACGGCCGCCGTGGATGCTGCGGGTGTTGGACAGCACGTTGGCGTCGGTCTGGGTGTTCAGGCCGTAGTGCTCCGGCAACTCGATCAGGAAGTGCGTGGGCTCGGCGACCAACAGCGTCGGCAGCAGCCAGACCCAGATCAGGTAGGGGCTGCCTGCCACGACGCTCCAGGCCACGGCGGCGACGATGAACGCCGTCAACAACTGGTACTCGGTGCGGATGCGCTTGGCTGCGGCGGTCTTGGTCACCCGCGGGTTGGTCCGGCCGATCAGCGACCGGCCGATGTCCTTGGCGATCGAGCCATACCGGCCCAGGTTGTACGCGCCGCGGACGAAGCCCAGCGGGGAGTCCAGCCGGTGGAACTGGTAGTTGAAGAACTCCTGGTTCAGGTTGGTGCCCAGGAAAGCGTGATGGCGCAGGTGCTCGTACTTGTAGTGCCAGTACGAGCTCAGCATCGGCAGGCCGGCGATGAAGCCGAAGAACCGGTTCAGGGCCCGGCTGCGGAAGGCGTGCTCATGCAGGCATTCGTGCTGCAATTCGACCAGATGCGCATACATCAGGCCAATGACGATCACCGAGACCGCGATGGACAGCACGCCCGGCTGCAGCGCGACCCACGCCCAGGCCGCGGCGATGATCAGGACTGCCACGGTGAACTTGACGAGGAAGACCACCGGTCGCTTCTGGAAGAACTCGGGATCGAGGTTTCGCCGGATCTCGGGACCGCGAACGGGGGCGAGCAGAACATTCTGGGAACCGTCGAGGTCAGGCTCGACGTCTACTTGATTGGTCACTGGTGCTCCGCGATTTTCAGACCGCGCGGACGATGCGTGACGCAGTGCGTGCGCGATAGGTGAGTCGAGTGAGGTGACTGCTGAAAATGCCTCGGTTCGGATTTAGGGGATGAGTGTGTGCAAGTTTCGTCGATCACCGGGGAATGGAACAGCGCTGCTTTGGCCGGTAGCTAGTCAAGATATACCTGTGTGATACGAAATTCATAAAGATTCTGGATGCAGCCGTTAAGTGAAACTTTATGATCGTTCGTAACGCATCGATTGCGCCGAGTCACCCCCGCCGAGGCGCGGCCGCTCCGGCGGCTGTACAGGGTCTTGCTAGGGCAACCCGACGGCGCGCAGTTCAACATCGCTTGCGGCATGAGCTTCGGAAGAGCCTGAAGGGGATGTGGTCGGGGCAGGACCGACTGCCGACCTACCGGCCGTGTCGATACTCAGGGGTGAGTAGGTCGTCCGAGGTCAGGGGTGAACCGCGCGACACCGGTCGGCGCGTCTCCTCAGCTGTGTGCTTCCACGAAGTACTGATCACACCTGTTCCCACAGAGCCGTGAGCACCTGCCTCAAGCGCGTCATCCCAGTGTGAGCTGCCCTGAGCGTTGGATGGGGCTATTGGTAAAGGTTGGCCCGGATCGGCGCGCGGTCCCCGGTGTCGATCCGTCTATACCGAAGAGGGCCGGTGCGGCTCGCGCACGACCCTTAGGCGCGGCGCGGCTTGGAGGCGGGGGTCTGGCGGCAGGCCCTGCCAGACGATGTCGGTCTGCGTCCGGACAGGACGCTCGGCTGCGGGCAGCAGGTCGGTGAACAGCGCGAGGGTGTGGCCGAGCCCGGTGGCGGCGGGGGCGATGATGCCGTGCCGGCCGAGCTGGTGGGCGACCTGGGCAACCTTCTGGCATGCGGCGTAGGCCTCGCGATCCTCGGTGCCCGAGCACAGGACGTCGCGACTTAAACCGAGCTGGACGCGGGTTGCGGTGTCGCGCAGGTCGAGGACGTCGGTCACCGCCACTCTGGCGGTTACGAGCGCCCGGGGCGCGATTCTGGTGGCCAACTGTGCTGCCTCGCCGGGATCCTCGATCGGCCCGATGAAGTGACGGTAAGCCTCCACAATGACTGACTCGACCGGCAGGCCGAGATATAGGACGGGGAAGCCGTCGCGGGTGCCCCAACGGCCGTAGTTGAGGCGCCCGTCGAGCGCTGCCGGAGCGAATCGCAAGGCCACGTGTCGCTGCCATACGCCGGTGACCGATGTCGTCGCACCGGATGCGACCAGCTGAGGCAGCTCGTCCATTACTACATGGCTCCCGACAGGCGTTGGACCTCTTCGATGACGACTTCGACGTCGCCGGCCGTAAGCAGGTCGATAGGACGCTGGCTTCCGAGGTTGCGATTGCGAGCCCGCAACCAGATCTCGATGCCTTCGTCGGTATATACCGACGAGAGCTCGTCGACGATGAAGCGCAGATCGAGTAGTTTCTCCCGGCTTACGCCGCGTGGCGCAGTGTCACCAGATGCCCAGTTCTGCACCGAACGGACGCTGGCGCCGACAGCGGAGCTTAGTTCCTGCTGGGAGATGCCGGACCCGGTTACCTGCTCCACGATGCGCAGGTATGTGAGGTTGTCCCGGCCGGGCGCTGCACCCGGCTGCTTCTCCGACTCGTGAACGGAGCCCGACCCGATGCGTCGGCCAGGGGGGCGCGTGCTCTTAGCCAAGATGTTCCTCCTGCGTCATCACTTGCCGAGTATCTTGCGTCTTCAGTTGCGTGTCAACCTGCGGGTTGGTGCTACGATTATTCCTGCCATCGAGGATGGAGGCTTGCTGATGGCCACGTTGATCATTCGGCTTACCGGCATCGACACGCGGTTCGTATCGGGCCTGCTCGCTCCTCCCCGCCGCGGTACAGCGGTCGCGGACCGGATTGTGATAGAGGCGCACACCGCCGCTAAGTCGACCGCGTTCTCCGAAGCGACACGCCAGGCTGGTGTGCCCCTGCTCATCGATCCACAGACCTTCTACCTGCCTGATCACCAGCACCCCGCCGATCCCTGGGCACTGCTTCCCTTCGCGACCCCAGCACCGGTGTCAGTGAGCGATCTGATGAACCTCGGGCGCGCGGACCGGCTGATTGCGGAAACGATCGAATTCCAACTGAGCCATCACGCCAGCGCCGTCATCGCTCCGTATATCCACATTGAGTCCGCGACCGACGGATGGACCGAAGTCCAAGCTCTGTTGTACCGGCGTACTCGCCGTTACCTGGATCAGACCGGTGTGCGGCTGCCGGTGCTCGCACCGGTCGCGCTGTCCTGGCGGCTGCTGGACCGGACCCGCTGGCCGGCGTCGCTGGACCGACTCATCGCCGCCCTCGCTCAGTTGGCGCCGGATGAGGTCGCCCTGGCGGCGTCGAAGGTCCACACCGGCGCTCATGTCGAGCGGAGGCTGGCCGACCTCTGCGCAACGGTCGCGCGATTGGGACGCCGATGGCCCGTCCTGGCCTGGCGTCAGGGCTTGTTCGGGGAGGCATGTGTGGCCGCTGGCGCGGTCGGCTACGAGACCGGGATCGGGTGGGGCGAGCGTTGCGATCTGCGGCAGCGAATGGCGCAGCATCGGCGTCCTCCAGGTGACGGCGGCGCGGCGCGGCCCATCTACTCCGAAGTTCTCGGGGCGTCGCTGCCGAAGCGAACTCTGCAGGCAGTAATCAACGAGCCGATCGTCGGCCCGAAGCTCACTTGTCTGGATCCGCGCTGCTGTCCTCATGGCAAGCGGGACCTGATCGGGGATGCTCGCTCGCATGCAGTGGCGGCTCGCTCTCGGCGACTGGCGGCGGTGTCCGCCGCTGCTCATCCACGGTGGGCGTGGCAGTTGTTGGCCGGGCAGGCGAGCGAGGCGATCTTGCTGGGTGAGCGCATCAACCTGCTCGCGGCGCGCGGCGTAGCTCCAACGCGCGTGGATCTCACCGGGTTCCGCGCGATCGAGGTCACCGCGAAGGCTCGGCGCCAGCAGACCGGCAGGCACCACGCGGCCTGAGCCGGGTGAGCTTCCCATCTTGATATCCGCTTGATACCCGTCTTACCTGGTGGTCAGGGGCAGGAGGAACTGCCGACCTACCGCCTCAGGCCCCTCGCCCGTGCCCATTGAGCTACCCGGCGGTTCACCCGGCGATACGAAACGGGCGCAGAGTCCACCCGAGCGCCGGCGACGCCTGGCGACGCCTGCCCTCGCCTGGCGACCCGCGACGCCCGGCCTCGCCCGGCGAGGCCGGCCACGAGTCAGAGCGCCAACGTCCGGGCGGCCTCGTCGTAGCGGTCCAGGATCACCTCGGCCGCCGCCGGATGCGCTCCGATCGGTTCAGGCGCTCGGGGCAGGCCCAGGACCGTCTTGGCGTGCGCCTGCAGCCGGTCGTTGAAGTAGCCGGGCGCGAGCAGGTAATTGGCGACCTGCACGCCCTCAGGCAGCCCCTCCCGCCACCGCTCGTCGGTCAGGAACCTCGGGTGCACCCGGCAGCCGGTCTGCCGTTGGAGCTGGGCAGCGACCTCAGCGAGGTCCGCGGCGGCCTCCGGATCACGTGAGCCGGAGGCGAACAGCGCCACGTCGGCGTCGGTGAGGGGGCCCGCGAGGCGCATCCGATCCAGGACCGCCGCCGTGATCCGGGGATCGGGACCCAACTGCCTGGCCACTGCGGTGCCCGGGCGGTCGCCGACGGCCGCGGTGATGTCGATCTTGACGTGATAGCCGGTGGAAAGCAGCAGCGGCGCCACCACGACGGGTCCGAGAACGCCCGGCAGCGCGTCGCGCAGCAGCGGCTCGGCCAGCTCCAGCCAGCACAGCCGCACCCTGACACCGGGGCGGGTGCGGCGCACGAGCTCCACCAACCGCTCGATCTCTTCGACCCCCGCCTGGTCCCGGGTGCCGTGTGCGACCGCGATCAGGGCTGGTGCGTTGGCCGGAGCCGGGTGCGACGTCACCTGGTCGAGCGTAACTTCGCCCGACAGCAAAAATCCGGCTCCCCTGAGGGAACCGGACCTGATGCGACCCCGACGGGACTCGAACCCGCGACCTCCGCCGTGACAGGGCGGCGCGCTAACCAACTGCGCTACGGGGCCTAGCAAAAGCGGCTAGACCTGCGTGCTCACCGAGGCAACACCCCGACCAGCCTGCGAAACCATACTACGTGCTGAACCGATCATGCCTGGCGAGTACCCCCAACGGGATTCGAACCCGTGCTACCGCCGTGAAAGGGCGGCGTCCTAGGCCACTAGACGATAGGGGCTTGCTCAAGCAGCCCTACCAGCTTAGCTGTCGACGATGCTCCGCTCCGCACAGGGGCTGACCGGCGGCGCCGGTCACGAGCGCCGTCAGCGCGGCGCCAAGCCGGTGAGCACCAGCTGCACCACCGTCTCGGGCAGGTCGACCCGATCGGCGCGACCCGGCCGGTACCACTCGGTCAGCGAGTTGATCATTCCGAAGATCAGGCGGGTGGCGATCGCGGCGTCGAGATTCGGATCGACGTCACCCTGCCGCTGGGCCTGCAGCACCAGGTGCGCCACCAGCTGGTCGAACTCCCGCCGCCGGGCCAGCGCCGCCAGCTCAGTGGGGCTGTTGCCGCGCACCCGAAGCAGCAGCGTGACGTAGGGCAGCTCATCGAGCAGCACCCCGACGGTGCCTCGGATGACGTGGGTCAGCCGGTCCACCGCCGGCCCGGCCGTGGCCCCGGGCTGGGACAGCACCGCGAACAACCCGTCCAGCGCCCGGTCCAGAGCCAGCGCCAGCAGTTGCTGCTTTCCCTGCACATGGTGGTAGATCGAGGACTTGCTCAGGCCGGCGGCGGCGGCCAGGTCCTCCATCGAGGTGCCCTCATAGCCCCGACTGGTGAACACCGTGACGGCCACGTCCAGCAGCGTCTCGGTCGTGTAGGCGGGTCGGTTGCCGCGCATCCGCTGAGGCTTGACCGGCTGGCTGGGTAGCGACATCGGCCCGGTCAGCGTGCCTTAGTGTCAGAAGGCAACAACTCATAACGCGGATTGGCCAACGCCAGGTGACCCTTGTACTCCCCGACGGTGCCGGTCACCCGGACCATCGATCCCGGCTCGATGCCCGGGATCCGGGTGCGGCCGAAGAACAGCAGCCGCATTCCGCCGGTGGAGTCGAAGACCTGGGCCTCCAGTGACTTGCCCGCGGTGGTGCCGACCTGCACGATCTTGATCCTGCCCTCGATGGTGACTCGCTGCTTCCACCTCACCCCCGCGATCGGCAGCACGCCGTGCTCGTCCGGCTCGGCGGGCACCTCGTCGGGCTCGGACCCCGGCTCGGACTCGGCGGTCACCGGCTCCAGCCTGTCTGCCGAACCCGGTTGGGTGCTCTGGGCCAACCGCTGCTTGACCTGGGCGCGTTGGCGTTCGAGCTCCTGCTCCTGCGCCTCATTCAGGACGGTGTCGAACGGCACGATGGTCGCCGAGACGTGCGGGAGCTTGGCCATCGCGCCGGCGATCCGGTCAGCGGTGCGGTCGTGCAGGATCCGCTGGGAGACCCGCTTGAACGTCCGGCGCGGCAGCAGCACGGTGACCTCGGCGCGCTCGCCGATCACCGCCGTCAGCGCGGTCTCGGCCACCGCTCGGATCAGCCGGCGGTCCGGGCACTCGACCACCTCCAGCGGAACCCGGTCACCCAGGCCACGCTCGATCCAGGACCGCTCCAGCTCGGCGGTCCGATCGGAGTCCAGAGAGATGTGCACCGCGCGCAGATCGGTCGGGCGCAGGCTGCCGGCGTAGCGCAGCGCGCGGACCACGGCCAGGTCCAGTCGGTCCACCATCACCAGGATGACGTGGCGGGGGTAGTTCGGCAGCGCCGCGCCCTTGCCCAGCGCGTTCGTCACCAGGGTCAGCGCGCGGGCCTCCTCACGGTACTGCTGGTTCAGCCGCATCAAGGTGAACCACATGATGGGCCCCAGCACCAGCACCAGCCAGGCGCCCTCGTTGAACTTCACCACCGCTGTGATGATCACGACGGCCAGTGACAGCACGCCGCCCGCGGCGTTGATCCACCACTTGCGCTGCCAACCGGGGTTTTTGTGAAGGGTGTGGTACTTGGCCATGCCGAATCCCGCCAGCGTGAAGCCGGTGAACACGCCCAGGGCGTAGAACGGGATCAGTTTGTCGACGTTGGCGCGGCCGACCAGCAGCAGCAGCATCGACATCAGGGTGAGCACGAAGATGCCGTTGCTGAAGGCCAGCCGGTGCCCCCGCCGGGTCAGCTGGCGCGGCAGGAACGAGTCCTCGGCCACGAAGCTCGCCAAGAACGGAAAGCCGGTGAAAGGCGTGTTCGCCCCGGTGAACAGGATCAGGGCGGTCGCGATCTGCACGATGATGAAGGCGGCGTGACCGATCACGCTGTCGCCCAAGGCTGCTCTGGCCACCTGCGAGATGACTGTCGGGGAGCCCTCCGCGAACGGGGCGGCATGCGTCTGCATCGACAGCCAGCCGACCCCCACCACCAGGAACGCCAGCATCGCCGACATGATCCCGAGTGTTCGCCTGGCGTTCGGGCCGGGCGGGTTCTTGAACGCGCTGACGCCGTCGGAGATCGCCTCGAGCCCGGTCAGCGACGAGCCGCCGTTGGCGAAGGCCTTGAGAAGGTAGAAGAGCCCGAGGCTGGACATGATCTCAAAGCCCTTGTCCTGCACCGGCAGCTGCCCGATCCGGTTGATCTCGTAGTGCGGCAGCTCACCGAAGATCTCGCGGACCAGCCCGACCATGATCACCGTGGAAACGGCGCCGAAGAAGAAGTACGTGGGAATCGCGAAGGTCTTGCCGGCCTCGCGCAGCCCCCGCAGGTTGGCGAAGGCGAGCAGGCCCACCACGACCAGGGTCAGCTCCAGCTTGTAGGGCAGCAGCGAGTGCACCGCGGAGGTGATGGCGGCCACTCCGGCGGCGGCCTGCACCGCGACCGTGACGATGTAGTCGATCAGCAAAGCGACCGCGGCCATCTGGGCGGTCTTGTACCCGAAGTTCTCCCGGCAGACGACGTAACTGCCGCCGGCCCGGGTGTAGACCATGACGACTTCGCGGTAGGACATCGTCATCAGGGTCAGGATGACCAGGATGACCGCCGTCATCGGCGCCAGGATGTGAAAGCCCGCCAGCCCGAACACGCCGAGCAGGATGATCAGCATCTCTTCGGTGCCGTAGGCCGAGGAAGAGATGCAGTCCGAGGACAGCACGCCCAGCGCCGTCTTCTTCGACAGCTTCTCCTCGTGCAGCTGGGTCGAGACCAGGGGCGGGCCGAGTAGCACCCGCTTGACCCGATAGCCCAACCGCTCGGGGACCGAGACGCTGGCGGCCAGGGCCGGCGCCGCCGCCTGCTCGGTTCGAGTGGGTTCGAGGCGGGTCATGCGCAGAAGGCTACGACCTCTGCTGACGGGCACTGCCGGGAGGCACGAAGTCGAGCCCGATCACCCCTGCGCCGGCCGGATCAACCCCACCGGACGGCCGCCGCCCAGCACCGGCTCGGCGCTGAGCGCGTCCAGGGCCGCCCCGCTGACGCCCAGCTGCCGCAAGCCGATGACCACGGCGAGCTCCGCTGCCCGCGCCGCGCCGTCGTCGATCTTGAGCGCCACCGCGCCGCCGTCGGGCAGCGCCGCGGCGAACACCCCTTCGGCGCCGTCCTTGGCGATCAGGCCGGGGACTGCCTGCATCAACCGGGTCACCGCTCGTCCGGCGCCGGCCAGCAGGTCAGGATGGGCTCGCAGCGCCTCGGCCAGCCGGCGTAGTTCGGCCGGACCGGTGGCGATCTGGCTGAACGCTCTGGCCACCCCGCGCAGGCTGGTGGCGAACAGCGGCGCGCCGCAACCGTCCACGCCAGTGGCCGCGATCGGCTCGCCGGTCAGCTCGGCGACGACGCCGGCCAGCAGCTGCTGCAACGGGTGCGCCGGGGACAGATAGCCTGACACCGGCCAGCCGTTGCGCAGGCAGGCCAGCAGCATTCCGGCGTGCTTGCCCGAGCAGTTCATCGCCAGCCTGGACTCGGAGAGCCCGGCTGCCAGGTGAGCCCGCCGCTCGGCGACACCCAGCGGCAGGTCGGGCGGGCAGTCCAGGTCGTCCTCGGTCAGCCCGGCCGCTTGCAGCTCGTCGGCGATCAGCTGCTGGTGCTGAGCCGATCCCGAGTGCGAGGAAGCCGCCAGAGCCAGCTCGGCCGGGCCGAAGTCGACCCCTGCGCGCAGCAATCCGACGGCTTGCAACGGCTTGAGCGAGGACCGGCCGAAGATCGGCTGTGCCGGGTCGCCGGCGGCGAACTTGACGCTGCCGTCAGGCGCCAGCACGACAAGGTGTCCGGTGTGCACGGACTCCACCACGCCACTGCGCTCTAGTTCGATCAGGGGCACGCCGGTGCGGAGTCGGATCACGCCATGATTGTGTCCGATCTGCCCGCCCTCAGCGCACCGGGCGCATGCCCAGCAGTCTCAGCTCTCCCAGGCCAGAGCCGTCCTTCTCGATGACCGCGGTGATCCAGCCGCCGTCACGACCGTGCTGGCGCAGCGTGTCGGCGTCGGCGGGCAGGTCGACGGGGGCGAACTCCCGATGCTCCCAGTCCATCCTGGCTCGATGCCCTGCTTGGGCCAGCGGCAACACCGAGCCGCCCTCGAGCAGGGTGTCCCGGGTGGTGACCAGCGAGGCGATGGCGTCATCGAGCGCGCTGATCAGGGCCGGGTTGCCATCGCACCAGGTGGCCACCAGATCCGGTCGGGTACGGGCGACCCGGCTACCCGAGGTGTAGGAACCGGCGGCCAGAGACAGCCCCAGCTCACCGCCGCGCAGGCCGCTCAGCGCCAGCGCCTCGGCCAGCATGTGCGGCAGGCCGATCACCCGGGCGACCGCGGCATCCTGCTCGGCGGCCGTAGTCGGCACCGGCTTGGCCCCGAGGTCACACAGCAGCACCGCCAAGGACAGCCATGCCTGCAGGTCGGTGTCCGGCTCCAGGGTCAGCGCCCAGGGCGCGTCGCGGAACAGCAACGGGTCACCTGCCAGGAACCCGGACTGCTCGGTGCCGGCCAGTGGGTGCCCGCCGACGAACCGCACGCCCGGCAGCAACCTGCGCGCCGCCTGCAGCACCGGCACCTTGAGGGTGCCGACGTCGGTCACCACGGCGCCCGCGGCGACCTTGCCGCTGATCGCGCTCAGCGCGCGATCCAGACGCGACAGGGGCATCGCCAGCACGATCAGGTCGGCCCCGGCCACGGCCTCGGCCGCGCTGGCGGCCACGGTGTAACCGGTTCCTCGAGCCGCAGCCGCCTCCACCGGGTCCGGGTCATATCCCGAGACCTGGTAACCGCCGCGGGCCAGCGCTTGCACGATGGAACCGCCGATCAGGCCGAGGCCCAGAACGGCGATGCGGTCAAACGAATCTGGCACCAGTCGAACGTATAGCCACCAGCGCGTGCGACTTACAGTCGGTAGCTCAGCGTGACCGTTCCGATGCCGGGCCGACACCCGATAGGAACGAAGCCGCTGACGAGCGTGATCTGCGCGACGCCACGCAGACGTGGCTTGCTGCCGGCGGCTTTGTCGCGCAACCGATCCATGCCAGGATCTGGAGGTCAGATCCATTACTACATCGGCTCGACACCGTTTCCACACGTGCGGAGGGGCTGGTCATGGGACAAGGCAGTTACGCGGTAGCGGCATTCCGCGAGGGTGGGATGTGGCGCTGCGACGCACTGCCCTCGGCCGTCCTGGGCGACCTCAGCGTGCTGTTGTCGGCGCTACGCAGCCAACCGCCTGAGGGCGGACCGTTCGTGGTCGCCCACATCGACGACGAGTTCTTCCTGATCGCTCGTTCGCACGGGGCCCGGATCGACCTGCTGCTGTCGGACCTGACCGCCTCGGTCGAGTTCCCGCTGGCCGCTCAGGTGCTCGCCCGGCTGGGCGAGGACCCGCCGGAGGACGACGAACTCGACGAGGTGTGGCCGATCGGTGAGCTGGATCTGTTCAGCGACCTCGATCTGGGCGAGGAGGAGATGGAATCCATTCTCGATGACCTGGACGCCTATCCCGAGGACATGCTCGACTCCGTGATCAAGCGGATCGGGTTGGAGGATGAATTTCGCAGGGCTCGCTCTTCGGGCCGGGTGGCGCTGTGAGTTACTTCGCGCTGGCCTTGCTCGGCAAGGAACGGGACGAAGCCGGCTGGCTGCTGGAAGAGGTCGACCTCGACGGTTGCGAGTCGATCGATGACGTCTGCGACGTGCTGCGCGACTTCGACCACCCGGTCCGGCTGCTGGCCCTGGAGCAGGACGACGAGTACGCGGTGCTGGCCAGGCTGGACGCCACGGCTGACCAGGCCGCCGAGCCCATCCGGGTGTTCCTGTCCAACGGCCATGCCGCCGATGACTACCCGATCGCCCAGCTCTTCGTCGACGGGCTGCCTGAGATAGGCGGCGATCCGCTGGACGGGGACGAGGACGCCCCGACCGGCGTGCACGACGCCGCGCCGTTCGGTGATCCGCAGGTGCTGGCCGACCTGGGGATGCCCGCCGCCGAGCTGATCGAGCTGGCCGTGCACGAGGGGACGCTGCCGGCCGACCTGATCGAGACGGTGTGCGAGCGGCTGGGCTGCCTGAGCGAGTTCGAAGCCGTCCGCGGGTGAGCGGGGCGGAGTGAGCGGCGAGGTCACCAGCGACCATGACGCGATGGGAGCCGCGCTGCGCGAGGCCGGGCTGGCGCTGGCAGCGGGTGATGTGCCGGTAGGCGCGGTGGTGCTCTCACCGCAGGGGGCGGTGCTGGCGACCGGTCATAACCTGCGCCAGGCCAGTGCCGATCCCACCGCCCACGCCGAGGTGCTGGCGTTGCGACGAGCCGGCGAGGCGCTGGGTGACTGGCAGCTGACCGGATGCACCCTGGTGGTGACCCTGGAGCCGTGCACGATGTGCGCCGGCGCCCTGGTGCTGGCACGAGTCCGGCGGCTGGTGTTCGGCGCCTGGGACGACAAGGCCGGCGCGGTCGGCTCACTGTGGGACGTGGTGCGTGACCGGCGGCTCAACCACCGTCCTGAGGTGCTGGGCGGCATCCGGCAGGACGAGTGCGCCGCGCTGCTGACCCGTTTCTTCGCCGGCCGGCGGTGACTGTATTGTCATCGGCGGTGGCGTGTCCGAGCGGCCGAAGGAGCACGCCTCGAAAGCGTGTGAGGTGAAAGCCTCCGTGGGTTCAAATCCCACCGCCACCGCCAAGGGCCCTTCGCCTCCGCCCCCTCGCCGGCCGCCTCTTCACGCCTGAACAGGCACTGGCCCGCAACGGAGTGCCTGCCTAGCGGGGCGGTGGCGCGCTCCGAAGAGGGCCTTCCGCCGAACCGCGGCGTGAGACGTGATGACGGCAGCCAGGTTGGCTCACCCGGTGGCCAGCCTGCTTAGTTGGCGCGGCGCTGCGGAGTTGACCTGGCTCCGCGCGCCGCTCAGCGCACATTAGCGTGACCTCTTTGAAAAGTAAACCGACCATACGGTCTTTTCCTTGAGCCCTGGGCCCAAACAAAGACAAACCATAGAAGAGTGCTTGTCAAGTCTGCCGGATAGACTTCACAACTCCAAAGGTTGAAGGGGGAAAGCGCCTGTGGCGATGCAGCAGCGAGCGGTCCAGACTCGCGGTCGAGTCCTGGTCGCTGCTGCCGAGGTCTTCGCCCGGACCGGTTTTCTCGCCGCGAGCATGAACGACATCGTGGAAGCCGCCGGCGTCACCAAGGGCGCGGTGTACTTCCATTTCCCGAGCAAAGAGGCGCTCGCCGTGGCGATCGTCGAGGAGCAGTTCGCGCAGTGGCCGCCGATAGTGGCCTCGATCATCGAGCACTCACCCGATGCGCTGACCAGCATCGTCGCGCTGACCTATGAGGTGGGCAGTCGGTTTCGCGACGACGTCCTCACCACCGCCGGCATTCGCCTCTCCTTCGAGCGCGAACTGGTGAACGCGGCGATGCCGACACCCTTCGTCGGCTGGATCGGCATCTTGCAAGAGCTGTTTATCCGTGCCCGGCGCGAGGGGCATCTGCGCCCTGGACTGCAGGCCGCGCCCACCGCGCGGGCACTGGTGGGCGGCTTCTTCGGCATCCAACACGTGTCAGAGATCCTCACCAACCGGGTGGACCTGGAGGTTCGGCTGGATGAGTTCTGGAAGGTGTTCCTGGTTGGACTGGCCGTCGACCCGGACTGGTCGAGCACTCAGCGTGCGGTGCGCCGCGTCCGCGCCGCGATCCCCCGGCTGCCCGCTCAGCTGGACTCCGACTCCGACTCCGACTCCGACATCAACTCCGACTCCGACATCGACTCTGACCCGAAGCTGGGCTGAGCTGTCAGGGGGCCACTCGCAAGGTGCCCGACGCGGTCTCGTGGCCGCGCTGACCCACCGTGAACCCGGTGGTGTCGCTGGAGACCGGACTCAGCAGGATGTCGGTGTCCACCCCCAGTTCGGTGAACATGGGGCAGTCCAGAGTGCAGCCGACGAGCCGGGCGCCGTCGGCTCGCTGCTCGACGGCAGCCTGCCAGGCTGCGTCGATCAGCAGCATGCCGGGCGCGTGATCCAGCGGATGGTCGAAGTACACCGGATGATCCAGTGGCACCACCAGCCGCCGCCGGGCACTGGGCGCGGGCTCAGCGGTGATCAACACGTCGGCCGCGGCACGGATCGGTGAGGGCCGTCGTGGTGGGAGGACGCTGTTCCAGCGCAGCTGATCCCAATCCGGGGGAGGGCCGCCGCGGGCTCGCAGAGCGGTGTAACTCTGGGGTGATACCCAGCGAATCGTCCCTGATCCGCTGGCGAATCGCAGTTCGTCGGCGGCGAAGGACAGCGTTATGGTCATGCCGCGCAACCGGCCCGCTCGCATGATCACATCCCGGCAACTCACTGTGATGGCAAGGTTGGTGGCCCGCCGCAGGGCCCGCGGTTCGGTCCGCTGATCGAGGACGAAGCTGATGTCTCGCATCAGTGACTGCTGGTCGAATCCGACGCCGAACGCGAAGTGCGACACCGCCAGCCCACTCTGCCGGATGGACTCCAGGATCAGCATCGGATCATGACGGCCATCGTGATCGGGCCGGTACACCCGATGCGATCTGGGCCATTGGGCCGCTACCAGGAACTCGGTGTCGGCCAGCCTTATCAGGTCGGTGAGCAGCACTTCGGCGATCGAATCCCGGTGCACCAGAGTGCGGTCGATGGTGTGATCCCAGCGCAGGGCTTGGTCGGCCCGCACCACCTCATCCAGCGTATGCAAGACGTGCCTCCCCCGTAAGAAGCATGCGAACGGACCGTATCCGCTGATGATGAGTGCCCGAAAGAATTGATGCCGTTTGAACATCAAGCCGTGATCTGCCACTGCCGCGGGCAGAGCTCGTCTTGTGGAGGTCCTGATGCCGGTGCGAACGCCTGCGGTGGGTAGGCGCGCCGACGGTGCGGGAGGCAAACGGCTGCTGCCGGCTCTTGGGAGGAGGTACCTTCCAGCGACAGCTCGGCGGCGCCGGATGGAACCGCCGGACAGCGAGGAGTCGCCATGGCCGCCAGCCTGAAAGATGTGGCGCGGCTGGCCGGCGTGTCCATCAAGACGGTCTCCAACGTGGTCAACGACTACCCCTTCGTCAGCGCCGAGACCCGGTCGCGGGTGCGTGCCGCGCTCGAGACTCTGGACTACCGGCCCAACACCTCAGCTCGGCGGCCTGCGCACCGGCCGGACGGACTTGATCGCGTTGGCGATCCCGGCTTTGGACGAGCCGTACTTCGCCGAGATCGCCGGCCTGATCGTCGAAGCCGCCGACCGGCGTGGCTGGACGGTGCTGATCGACCAGACCGGCGGCGACCGGTCTGGCCAGAAGCCGGTCACCAGCGGGTCGCATTCCCACCGCATCGACGGATCGATCACCAGCCCGCTGGCGCTGACCGGTGAGGGCATCGCCGACCTCGCTCAGCAGCGGCCGGTGGTGCTGCTCAGCGAGGACTCTGCGCACGTCAGCGCCGATCGCGTCGCAGTGGACAGCGTGCGCGCGGCGCATGAGGCCACCCTGCACCTGATCGAGCTCGGCCGGCAGCGGATCGCCTTCATCGGAGCGCAGGCCCCGGGCGGCGCCGGGACGGTGCGGCTGTCGGGCTATCGGTCCGCGCTCATCGAGGCCGGCCGGCGACCCGATCAGGCCCTGATCGTGCGGGCCAGCCCGTTACGCCGGGCGGAGGGCGCCGCCGCGATGGCCCGTCTGCTCACCGTCAAGGAGCCGCCGGACGCGGTCTTCTGCGCCAACGACCTGCTCGCGCTGGGCACCATCCGCACGCTGCTGTCCAGTGGGTTGCGCGTGCCAGAGGACGTCGCGGTGGCCGGTTTCGACGACATCGAGGACGCCCGGTTCACCAGTCCCAGCTTGACCACCGTGTCCCCGGACAAACGCGAGATAGCCGAGGTGTCGGTGGACCTGCTGTGTCGCCGGATCCGCGAGGGAGCCGACGGCCCGCCGGTGAATGTCGTGGCAGGCCACCGGCTCCAGGTGCGGGAGTCGACCGTCGGCGTGGCGGTCACCAGCGGTCCACCCGGTGAGGCGGGCCCGGCTCAGAGCCGTTGACGCCTGCTCAGGTAGGTCTGGCCGACCACCACCACGACGAGAAAGGCGCCATTGACCACGGCCTGATAAGAGGAGTTCAGCGACCCGATCTGGTTGATGATGTTCTGGATGACGCCCAGCAGAGCCACTCCGGCCAGTGTCCCGCCGATGCTGCCGGCGCCACCGGTGAGCAGGGTGCCACCGATGACCACCGCCGAGATGGCGCTGAGTTCCAGCCCGACGCCGACGATGGTGACGCCCGAGGATGCCTGCGCGGCCGACATCATGCCGCCGAACCCGGCCAGCAATCCCGACATCAGGTAGACCCCGACCTTGACCCGGGCCACCGGCAGGCCCATCAGCCGGGAGGCGTCTTCGCTGCCGCCGATCGCGAACACCGTCTGGCCGAACCGGGTGCGTTGCAGCACGACCGTGCCCAGGACGAACAGCGCCAAGGCGATGTAGACCGGGTAGCCGATGCCCCACAGGGTGCCCTGGCCCATCCGGGCGAACACCGACTGGCGCTCGATGGTGTACGTGGTCGCGCCCTCGTTGGTCAGCGACAGCAGCAGGCCACGGGCGAAGAGCAGCGTGGTCAGGGTGACGATGAAGGGCGGCAGGCCACCCCGGCTGATGAGCAGGCCATTGCCCAGGCCGATCGCCCCGCACACCACCAGTGGCAGCGCGAAGGCCGGCAGCGAACCGTGCTGGGAGCCCCACGCGGCCAGCACGCCACCGAGGGCATAGACCGAGCCGACCGACAGGTCGATGCCACCGGTGATGATCACGAACGTCATGCCGAGGGCGACCACCGACAGGAAGGAGCTCTGCAGCGCGATGTTGCGGACGTTGGCGCCGGTGGCGAACGAGTCGAACACCGCCGAGGCGATCAGCACCGTGAGCACCAGGATCACCAGCGAACCGCGCCGTTGGGCCAGCGCGGCCAACTGCTCGTAGCGGCTCTCGCCAACCCCCTCGGCCGCGGCGGTGAGACCTCCGGAGGAGGCGGTGGCGCCGCCTTGCTGCAGGGATGCCTCGCTCATGTCCGGACACGTCCTCGCTGGGCGTACACCGCGATCAGGATGATCGCGGCCTGCGTCATCTGGGCCACTGAATCGTGCAGGTTGTGCGCGATCAGCGTCGAACGGATCAGCTGCATCAAGATCGCGCCGGCCACCACGCCCAGGACTCGCACCCGTCCGCCGGTGAGCGGCGTGCCCCCGACCACCACGGCGGTGATCGCGCTGAGCTCCAGGTTCAGGCCCAGGGTGTTGGGCGTGCTGGCGGTGAGCCGGGCGGTGGCGATGACGCCGGCGACGGCGGCGAGCACGCCGGACAGGACGTAGACGGTGATCAGGATCCGCTTCACCGGCAGGCCGCCCAGCTCACTGGCGATCCGGTTGCCGCCCACGGCCACCAGTTGCCGTCCGAAGGTGGTCTTGCGCACCACGAACGAGACGACGATGGTCAGCACCGCGGCGATGGCGACGATGATCGGCACCCCGCCGACCTCATTGGCCCCGATGTCGAGCAGCGTCTGGTTGCGAATGTCCTTCTGGGCCCCGCCGATCACGGTCGCCAGCCCGCGCCCGCCGACCAGCAAGGCCAGCGTGGCCACGATCGGCTGCACGCCGACGTAGGCGATCAGCCATCCGTTCAGCGCGCCCACCAGCAACCCGGCGAGCAGGGCCATGACGATGCTCAGCAGGGCGCCGTAGCCCAGATAGAGCGGCAGCAGAGCGGCGGCCAGCGCCATCACCGATCCGACCGAGAGGTCGATGCCCTCGGTGCCGATCACCAGGGCCATGCCCAGCCCGATGATCAGCACCGGCACCACCTGCACCAGCTGGGTACGCAGGTTCGACAGGGTCACGAAATGATCGGTGATCAGCAGGTTCGCCAACAGGATCGCAGCCAGCGCCACGTAGACGCCGTAGTCCTGCATCCAGCCGGCCCGCAGCCTCGGCCGGGAGCGCGCCACCAGGGTGTCAGCCATGCTCGGCCGCCTTCGTCGTCGCGGCGGGCTCTTGCGACACCTGATCCGCCAGCTGGTCCAGCGGGGTGGCCAGCATGTCCAGCAGCCGGTCTTCGGTCACGTCGGCGTCCTCCAACAGCCCGAGCACGGCGCCTTCCTTCAACACGACGATCCGGTCTGAGCCCTCGATCAGCTCCTCGAGCTCGCTGGAGATGAGAACCACCGCCAGCCCCTGGGCGGCGAGGTCCTCGATCAGGGATTGCACCTCGGCCTTGGCGCCGACGTCGATGCCGCGGGTCGGCTCGTCCAGCAGCAGCACCTTGGGGCTGGTGCACAGCCAGCGTGCCAGCAGCACCTTCTGCTGGTTGCCGCCGCTGAGCTCGGAGACCTTCTGCTCCGGCGAGGACGCCTTGATCCGCAACCGGGTCATGAAGGTCTCGACGAGCTTGTCCTGCTTGGCGCGTGAGACGAGGCCGTAGCGCGACAGCTGTGGCAGCGCGGCCAGCGCGATGTTCTCCCGCACCGAGAGGTTGGCGATGATGCCCTCGACCTTGCGGTCCTCCGACAGCAGCACGATGCCGGCTCGCAGCGCGGTCGCCGTGGTGTGCCGGCGCAGCGGCTTGCCATTGACAGAGACGGTGCCGGCGTCCAAGTCGAAAGCGCCGGCGATGGCCTTGGCGGTCTCGCTACGGCCGGCGCCCAGGAGGCCGCCCAAGCCCACCACCTCACCCGGCCGGACGTCGAAGGAGACGTCGCGCAGGGCGTGCTTGCTGTTGAGGCCGGCTACTGACAGCACCGGCGGCGCGTCGCTGGCATGGGACTCGCCGAACGTGGTGCGCCCGCCGCGGCGGACCTCGGCCATGTCACGGCCGAGCATCAGTGAGATCAGCCGGAGGCGCTCCAGCTCGGCGAGCCGGCCGGTGTGCACCACCTTGCCGTCGCGCATCACCGTCACCTGCTGGCAGATCCGGTAGAGCTCGTCCATCTTGTGGCTGACGTAGACGATGGCGACACCACGCTGGTGCAGCAGCCGGATGACGCCGAACAGCGTTTCGACCTCGCGGGGTTCCAGCGAGCTGGTGGGCTCGTCCATGATGACCACTCGCGCCTCGATGGACACCGCGCGTGCCAGCGCCACCATCTGCTGCATGCCCAGGCCGAGCGAGCGCAGCGCCCGCCGGACGTCGACGATGATGCCGTACTCGGCCAGCAGCGCCCGGGCATCGGCATTCATCCGGCGGAAGTCGATCAGGCCGAACCGGTTGCGCGGTTCGCGGCCGAGGTAGATGTTGCGCGCCACGCTCTGCAGCGGGATCAGGTTGACCTCTTGATAGATGGTGCTGATCCCGGCGGCCTGCGCCGCGGCCGGGTTGGGAAAGGACACCGGCTCGCCGTTGAGCCGCAGCTCGCCGGAGTCGGGCTGGTACACGCCGGTGATGACCTTGATCAGGGTCGACTTGCCAGCCCCGTTCTCACCCACCAGCGCGTGGATGTCACCCGGGAATAGCTCGAAGGACACCCTGTCCAGGGCGAGCACGCCGGGAAACCGCATCGAAACGTCGGTGACTGCCACGACGGGTCCGGCCCGGTCGCTGGCGCCGGTGGTGTCGGCTGGGACGGGATCCACCGACGCTCCCTTCAAGGGCTGGTTCGGTCTGGGCAGGCCAGAACGCTCGATCCCGGCTCGCGAGGCGCCACGAGCCGGGATCGGCGAAGCCTAGAAGGCGTTGCCGAGGTTGTCCTTGGCGTTGTCCTTGTCGTACTCGTTGTCGGAGATGATGACGTCCGCCGGAATCGCGACGCCGTTGAGGAAGTCCTGCGCGGTCTTGAAGGCCAGCGGGCCGAACCGCGGGTTCGACTCGATCACGGCGTTGTACTTGCCGTCCACGATCGCCTGCACGGCGCTTCGGATGCCGTCGATCGAGACCACCTTGATATCGACGCCGGGCTTCTTGCCGGCGGCCGAGATGGCGACGACGGCGCCCAGGCCCATCTCATCGTTCTCGGCGTAGACCGCGGTGATCTCGGGGTGTGCCTGCAGCAGCGTCTCCATCACGGACTGGCCCTTGTCGCGGGCGAAGTCACCGGTCTGCTGCGCGACCACCTTCATGTCCGGGGCCACCTTCTTGATCTGGGTGAGGAAGCCCGAGGTGCGGTCGGTGGTCACGTTGTTGCCCGAGGAGCCCAGCAGGATCGCGATGTTGCCCTTGCCGCCGGTGCTCTTGGCCAGCGCGTCAGCTGCTCGCTTGCCCTGCTCGACGAAGTTCGACCCGATAAAGGCGACATAATCCGAACACGCGGTGGCGTTGACCTTGCGGTCGATGGTCAGCACCGGAACGCGCTTGGCCTTGGCCGCCGCTAGCGCCGGTTCGAGGCCGTCGGAGTTCAGCGGGGCCACGATCAGGAACTGCGCACCCTGGTTGAGCATGTCCTGGATGTCGGCGATCTGCTTGGACAGCTGCGCGTTGGCGTTGGTGTGCAGCAACTTCTTCACACCCAGCTTGGCCGCCTCGTCCTGGATCGACTTGGTCTCGGCGACCCGGAATGCGGCGGTCTCGGGCTCGGACTGGGAGAAGCCGACAATCGCGTTCTTGAGGTCGATCTTGGTGGCGCCGTACTTGGACAGCGTGCAGCCGTCGCCGGTGGCGGGCGCCGAGCTGGCGACAGTCGCGGCCGGCCCGCCCCCGGAGGCTGCGTTGTCAGCTCCGGAGGCGCTGTCGTCGGACTTGGAGCAGCCCGCGGCCAGCAGGCTCACGGCCACGGCGGTTCCTGCCACGGCCATCCTGCGCCGCCTGTGGGTGGTGGAGACCATTCGCAACTCACTCCTCGGTATGGGTGCTCGCGCACCGGAAAGCGGACCGGTCGCGACCGCACGGAGTGGTCGGTGGCCGGTCGAGCGTCGTCGCCGGCCGTTCCCACGACCTGCATGGCGAAGTCTATTCAACTGTGAGCAATCCCCGTCGAGGTCCCCCAGGACTCGCGCCCAGGTCCGGCTGGGACTTGAGATCAGCCAGCCGGCCATCGGCTGGCGACTAGCGGCATGGGCTGCCAACCAGCTCCGGCGGGCAACGGGCGCCGGCTGCGGGCGTGACAGTCCAGCGTCGCGGTCACCAGCGGTCCACCCGGGTGATCCGAAGCACCGCCTCGCCGGCCTCGTCGCTGGCCTCGAGGTCGACCTCTGCGCTGATTCCCCAGTCGTGGTCGGAGTTCGGGTCCTGGAAGACCTGCCGGACCAGCCACCGTCGCGGCTCGACGCTGACCTGGAACAAGCTCGGGCCCCGGGCCTGCGGCCCGGCGTCTATCCGGTCGTACTCGCTGAAGTAACCAGCCAGGGCCTCCTGCCAAGCCTCGGCATCCCAGCCCGCGCCGGCGTCGAGCTCGCCGAGTTCGGCGTAACGCCGGCCGGCGGCCAATTCGACCCGTCGGAACATGGCGTTGCGCACCAGCACCGTGAAAGCGCGGGTGTTGGCAGTCAGCGGCCGGGTCGGTGGCGCCAGCATGCCCACCGTCGCAGACTCCGGCGCCGGAGCGGTCAGCTGCTCCCATTCGTCCAGCAGGCTGGAATCGACCTGATGCACCAGTTCGCCGAGCCAGGCGGTCAGGTCCTCGACGGCCTCGGTCCGGGCGGCGTGCGGCACACCGGCTCGCAGTGCTCGGTAGGCGTCGCTGAGATAACGCAACAGCAGGCCCTCAGAGCGGGTCAGGCCGTAGAAGGAGACGTACTCGGTGAAGTTCATGGCGCGTTCCCACAGATCACGCACCACCGACTTGGGGGAGAGCTGGTGCTCGATCAGCCATGGATGACCCTTGCGGTACATGCTGAAAGCGGCCTCCAGCAACTCAGCCAGCGGCTGCGGGTGGGTCACCTCCTCCAGCAGCGCCATCCGCTCCTCGTATTCGACACCCTCGGCCTTGAGCTGAGCGACCGCCTCACCGCGTGCCTTGGACTGCTGGGCGTACAGAACCTGGCGCGGGTCCTCCAAGGTGGCCTCGATCACTGACAGCACGTCGAGGGCGAAGGTGTCGGATTCGACGTCGAGCAACTCGATCGCGGCCAGCGCGAAGGTCGACAACGGTTGGTTCAATGCGAAATTCGGCGGCAGGTCGACGGTGAGCCGGACTGTCCGGCCGGTGTCATCCGGCGCCTCCAGCCGCTGGATGACACCGGCGGTCAGCAACGACCGGTAGGCCTGGATCGCTGACCGGACGTGCCGGCGTTGGGCTGGGCGGGCCTCGTGGTTGTCGGTGAGCAGTGACCGCATGGCGGCAAAGGCGTCACCCGGCCGGGCGATGACGTTGAGCAACATCGAGTGGGTGACTCGGAAGTGCGAGCTCAACGACTCAGGCTCGGCGCCGATCAGCCGGTCATGCGTCGCCTTCGACCACGACACGAAGCCTTCAGGCGCCTTCTTGCGCTGAACCCGGCGGCGCTTCTTCTCGTCCTCGCCTGCCTTGGCCAGCAGCCGGGCGTTCTCGACCTCGTGCTCGGGCGCCTGCACCACCACCGTTCCGGCGGTGTCGTACCCGGCCCGACCGGCCCGTCCGGCGATCTGGTGGAACTCCCGAACCTGCAGTTGCCGGCTGCGGCGGCCGTCGTACTTGCTCAACGAGGTGAGCACCACGGTCCGGATCGGCACGTTGATGCCGACCCCCAGCGTGTCCGTCCCGCAGATGACCTTGAGCAGTCCGGCCTGGGCCAGCTGCTCGACCAGCCGCCGGTACTTGGGCAGCATGCCGGCGTGATGCACCCCGATGCCGTGGCGCACCAGCCGCGACAGCGTCTTGCCGAATCCGGAGCTGAACCGGAAGTCCCCGATCGCGGCGGCGATCAGATCCTTCTCGGCCCGGGAGCAGACGTTGACGCTGGTCAGGGCCTGAGCCTGCTCCAGCGCCGCGGCCTGCGTGAAGTGCACGACGTAGACCGGGGATTGGTGAGTGCTCAGCAGCTCAGCGATCGTCTCGTGCAGCGGGGTGGTGACGTAGTAGTGGAACAGCGGCACCGGGCGTTCGGCCGAACTCACCACAGCGGTCGGCCGTCCGGTGCGGCGGCTGAGGTCTTCGGAGAAGAAGTCGACCGAGCCCAGCGTCGCCGACATCAGCAGGAACTGCGCGTGGTTGAGCTCCAGCAGCGGGACCTGCCAGGCCCAGCCGCGGTCGGAGTCGCCGTAATAGTGGAACTCATCCATCACCACCAGGCCGATGTCGGCGGCGCTACCCGCGCGCAGGGCCAGGTTGGCCAGCACCTCAGCGGTGCAGCAGATGATCTCGGCCTGGCCGTTGACACTGGCGTCACCGGTCATCATTCCCACCCGGGAGGAGCCGAAGACCTCGCAGAGCGCGAAGAACCGCTCGCTCACCAGCGCCTTGATCGGCGCGGTGTAGAAACTGCGCTTGGCTGATTGCCGGCTCGCTCCGCCGTCACCGGCGGGAGCCGGGGCTCCCGAATCGCTGCGATGCTCACTCGCTGACAACGCGGCGAAGAGGGCGCCGGTGGCGACCAGTGACTTGCCCGATCCGGTCGGCGTGGACAGGATCACGTTGGACCCCGACATCAACTCGATCAGCGCCTCGGACTGGGCCGAGTACAGCTCCAGCCCCTGGCCGGCGGCCCAGCCGGTGAAGGCGTCATAGATCGTGTCGGGATCGGCGCCGGTCAAGGCGCCGGTGTCCAGCAACGCGGCCAGGGACCGCTCGGAGCGGGTCACGGCGCTCTGAGCAGGCGGGTGTCCAAGGGCTGCTCGGTGACGGCGCCGTCCGGCGATCGGCTGACGAAGTAGGCGCTCTTGCCCTCCCTCTCGGTCACCGCCTCGACGAAGCGATCACCCCGGTAGAGCACGCCGACGCCGTCTTCAGTGGCATAACCCGCGGCCAGCGTGCCGTCGCCGATCAGCGAGTGAAACGCCGGACGGCGCTGCGGCTCGGAGTCGTAGTGCACTCCGTTGGAGAACGGCACCAGAGCCAGCCCATCGGTGACCGGACGAAGATCCGGCCCGAACGAGTCGGTGGTGCCGCCGCTGTGCCAGCAGATCGACCCGGCCGACACCCCGGTCAGCACCACACCGGCCTGCCACGCCTCGCGCATCACCGGCTCGAGCCGGTGCAGCCGCCACATCGCCAGCAGGCCTGCCACACTGCCGCCGAGCACCCAGATCACGTCCTGGCCCAGCAACAGCTCGCGCGGGTCCTCGACGTTGGGCATCGGAAACAGCGCGAGGTGGCTGGGGACGAAGCCTGCCTGCCCGGCGGCGTCGTAGAAGCCCCTGATCTGCTCGGCGTTGTCACCCATCGCGGTGGCCAGGAAGCACACTCGGGGAGCGCGGCCGGTGACGCCGGCGAGCTCGACGGCGTAGTCGGTGAGCGGGCCGAACTCCCAGCGAAGCCGGCGTGAGGCGACCATGCCGCCCGAGGTGGCCAGGATGGTCGGTTCAGCGGCTGTCATAGCCGCAATCTATCGACCCGACCCCGGTTCCGCCTCAGAGGCATCATGGCAGTCATGGACGTCTTGAGCAGCCGGCTGTTGCTGCACCCCCGTGAGCTGGCCACCAGCCAGCGCTTCTACCGCGACATCCTCGGGCTGGCGGTGTACCGCGAGTTTCCCTCCGGGCTGGTGTTCTTCCTCGGCAACGGCTTGCTCGAAGTGTCCGGGCAGAGTGCGCCCGGCGCCCCGGCCGGACTGGAACTCTGGCTGCAGGTGCGCGACGTCGGCGCTGAGCACACCCGGCTTGCCGCGCTCGGGGTGCCGGTGCTGCGCCCGCCGCGACTGGAGCCCTGGGGGTTGATCGAACTGTGGATCGCCGACCCGGACGGCATCCGGATCGTGCTGGTGCAGGTGCCCTCGGATCACCCGATGCGCAGCGACCAACGCGCTGAGGGCTGAGCCGCCTGCTCACCGGCCGGTCACCGCTGCGCCGACAGCCCGCATCCGGGCCGCTGCGATCGTCACGATCGCCTGGCTGGCAGGCGAGAGCGTGGCGCCCTGCCGGTGCACGATCGCGAACTCGTCGAAGATCCTCGGCCGCAGCGGCGCCCATCGGAGCTGGGGCGAGAGCCGGTCGCCCAGCCGGTGCAGCAGGCCCCGGGCAGTGATCGTGTCGGCCAGGCCGAGTGCCGCGACTTCCAGCGCGGTCTCGATGTCTTCCACCTCGATGCGCGGCCTGAGCGTCGAGCCCACCGACTGGACCGCTCTGGCCAGCTGCCGACGGGTGGAGTCCTCGTTACCCCAACTGGCCTCCGAGAGCACCAGCGGCGCCAGTGCCAGCTCGGCGGCGGTCACCGGCTTGCGCACCCGCGCCGGATCGGCGCTGACGTAGACCAGCTCGTCGCGGATCAGCGGTCGGACCTGCAATCCCTCGTCGGCGATCGGCAGCGCGATCACAGCCGCCTCCAGCCTGCCGTGCCGCAGATCCTGCAGCACCTCCATGGAGTTCTGGCCGATCAGCTCCAGCCGCACCCCGGGATGCTCGCGCAGCACGTCGGCCACCAGCGCGCTGCCCAGGTACAACCGGGCGGTTCCGAACACCCCGAACCGGATAGTCCCTTCCAGCACGTCGCGGACCGAGGCGACCGCGCGGCTGGCCTCGGTGACCGCGGTCAGCGCCCGCTCGGCGTGCGGGCGCAACGCCCGGGCGGCCTCGGTCGGCGCCAGGCCCCGGCCGACCCGGTCGAACAGCGGCGCGTTCAGCCCCTGCTCCAACAGCCGGACCTGCTCGGACAGCGACGGCTGTGCCAACCCCAGCTCGGCCGCCGCGGCCGTGAACGAGCCGTGTTCCAGGGTCGCCAGGAAGCAGCGCAGCTGGTGAAGTGATATCAAGGAAATCCCTATGCTTGGGTAAGGAAACCAAGGCTACCTTGATACATGCCACCGCTTTAGGTTTAGCCGGTGACTCAGACCGCCATCGTGCCGCCGTCCCGGCCCGCCACCGAGCCGACCGTGGACCGGCTGCGCTCTGCCCGGGGGGTGGGTCTGTGCCTGCTGTCGGCAGCCGCCTTCGGCCTGGCAGCGGTCTTCGGCAAGCAGTGCTTCGCTGCCGGATTCAGCGTCAGCTCGATGCTGGCCGGGCGGTTCGGCCTCGCGGCGCTGGTGTTCTGGCTGATCGTGGCGATCCGCCGGCCGGCCATGCCCGGGCCGCGGCTGCTGCTGACCTGCCTGGCATTGGGCGGTCTCGGCTACGCCGTGCAGGCCGCCTGCTACTTCTCCGCGCTGACCCGGATCGACGCCTCGCTGGTCGGGCAGATCCTCTACGTGTACCCGGCGGTGGTTCTGGTGCTCGCCCTGGCGTTGCGCCGTGAGACTGTCAGCCGGCGAAAGCTCACCGCCCTCGGCTGCTCGCTGTCGGGGTTGGCGCTGCTGCTCGGCTCCGCCGGTTCCAACGGCCCGGTGGCGCCGGCAGGGGTGTTGCTGGCCTTCTTCTCCGCCCTGACCTACGCGCTCTACATCACTGTGGCCAACGGACTGCCTCAGGACTTCGACGTGTACCTGCTCTCGGCGCTGGTGTGCAGCAGCGCCGCGGTCAGCGTGGGCCTGTTCGGGCTGACCACCGGGTCGTTGCAGGCGCCGGCCCGGCCCTCCGGCTGGCTGTGGCTGGCGCCGATAGCCCTGATCTCCAGCGTGGTCGCGATCGGCTGCTTCCTCGGCGGCCTCCGGCTGGTCGGCGCGTCGACGGCGGCCATCCTGTCCTGCCTGGAGCCGGTCGTCACCGCAGCCTCGGCCATCGTGGTGTTCAGCGAGCGGGTCAATCCCGGGCAGGTGGTCGGGGCGGCGGTGGTGCTGGCGGCGGTGGTGCTGCTGCGGCCGGCCGCCGTCGCGCGGCCGGTCACAGCCAAGGCGAGCCCGCAGATCAGTAGCTGACCCCTAGCTGGTAGGTGGTCTTAGTCGAGGAGTAGCGGTTCACGCGGATGTCGATGGTGGCCGCGGTGGTGCCGGTGTTGGTCCAGGTTGCTTGGTCTGCGGCCGCGTCGCCGTTGGTCGAGCTTGCTATCTCGGCGCCGGTCGCGTCGTAGAGGTAGAGGTCGTAGTCGACGGTGAGGCTGTAGAGCTGTGTGGTGACGGTGCGTCCTGCCGGCACGTTGAGGCGGTAGTAGTCGTTGGCCGGTGTTTCGTTGAGGAACGTTCCGGTGATCTGGTTGCAGGATTCGGAGATGGGTTGGGGGTTGCCGACGCCGTTGGGTTCGGTGTCGGTGACCGAGGTGCAGGCCGGGCTGGTCTGGTAGCTGGCCATGAGGGTCATGCCGGAGTAGGCGGCGTAGCCGTCGACCAGGACGTGCCAGGTGCCTGGCGCCGGCGCCGGGAAGGTGCAGATCTCATCGTTATTGCCGGTGACCGGTCCGCAGTCATAGGTCGCGGTGGTCGGCGCCGAGCCGAACCGCACATACGGGTCGGCGTCGCCGTCGCCGCCCGAGGTGTGAACCTTCAGGTTGGAGGCGCCCGACGGCACGGTCATCGTCCAGAACTGCTGGCTGCCGGTCGCTCCGGAGATTTCCGTCACCGCGACGCCGTTCTGCAACTGGTTGCTGGCGGCCGGCTGGGGCTTGATCGCCAGCGCCGGCTTCCAGCCGGGGTTGACGCCCTCGCCTGAGTAGGCGCCCCGGTAGGTGGTGATGCGAGACCGGTAGTTGAAGTCACGGTCGTAGTCGATGAGGTTGGACAAGCCCGAGTAGTCGATGGCGCTGCCTTGGAGTTGGCCGGTCTTGGGGTAGAGGTCCAGGCCTGCTCCGAGTGCGGCCGTTGGGTTGGTGAGATAGGTCGAGGCAGCGCTGTAGCTGCCGGACACGTTGTTGCTCTGCTGCCCGCCGGTCAGCGGTGTGCCGGCGAAGACGGCATTGCCGAACACCCGTTGCTGGTAAGCGGAGTCCGCCCCGACGATCCGGATGCCGTTGCCGGCGGCGACCACGGTGTTGTTGTAGTAGTCGATCCGTTTCGGCACGTCGTTGTGCGGCTGGCTGTACGCCCCGTCATTGCTGCGGTTCACCAGCAGGTTGTCGTGGAAGGAGAAGTTGCCTTCGCCCTGGAACAGACCTTCATGAGGGTTTTCGTAAAGGACGTTGCCATAGATCTGGTAGATGTCCGTCGAGCCCGCGCCCGAGCGCGGCCAGTGGCCCACCAGCAGGTTGGGCATCGCCCGGTCGGCGCCGGAGAGCGGGCGGTCGGCCTTGCTGAAGACGTTGTTGCGGATGATCGTCGTCCCGGACGAGGGCATGCCGATCGAGGTGTTACGGGTGAGCTGGTGCTTGAACTGGACGTTGTACTCCCGGGTGTCGGAGACGACGTTGTTCTCGACCAGGAAGTTGGCGGTCCCATAGGCGCCGTCGGAATGGCCGAAGTACATCCCGGTGCCGGTGCTGGTGATCGTGCTGTTGCGGATCACCCAGTTCCAGGCCCAGGACTTGCTGTTGATGCCCGAGACCAGCGGGTCGACGTCGAATTCCTTGAGGTGCAGCCCCTCCAGCAGGATGTGATGGTTGGACACGCCATGCGCCTCGCCCCGGACGCCGTCGCCCCCCAGATCCTGGCCGTCGAGGGACAGGTTGCGCACGGCGATGTAGCTGGAGTCCTTGAAGCTCACGAGGTTGCGCACGTCGCTGTTGGTGAAGATGGCGGGCGAGCCGCTGGCCGGGCCCTCGACGATGATGCACTTGTCAGGCTCGCCCCGCTTGTCCCAGAGGTTGAGCCCCTGGGTGTAGGTGCCGGCGGCCAGCAGCAGCCGATCGCCGGGCAGCAGACCCGCGATGTAGGACCGGTAGTTGGACGGGTTGGCCTGGATGGTCCTGAGCGGAGTCACCGAGCCGCAGCCGCTCATGCTCTGCCACAGTGGCGGGTTTTCGGCGGCTGCGGCAGTGGTCGCCGAGAACGTCCTGGAGACCGCGGCAGCGCTGGCTGCTGAGTGGGCCGGATCGCCGGCGGCTGGATACGAGCCAGCAGCCACCAGAGCCAGTGCGAGCAGCGCAGGGCGTGCGCCAAGTGAGCGCATCGGGACCTCCAGGAGAGAGAGGAGGGACGGGGGTATAGGGGATTTGTCAGTAAAAGCACCTGATACTCACATTGCACGCGTACCCGTGCCGTGTCAATCCTTGAGACGGCGCCGACGTGGCACCTGGCGCCCAGGGCAGCTGCCGCACGCGGGACCGGGCTAGGGCGAGCTAGCCTGACGCCCATGTCCGGCGGCTGGTTGGGGTTGCGCTCGTTGCGCCACCGGGCCGGCCAGTCGATCCTGGTCGGCCTGTTGTCGATGACCGCGATCGCTGCCTGCGCGGCGGGACCGATGTACCAGCGAGCGGTGGAGCAGGCCGCGATCCGGTCCCAGCTCAGCCACACCGGCGCCGCCGAGCGGGGCGTCACGGTGACGGCAGGCTCGGCGTCCGAGGTCCGGTCCTACCTGCCCACCGGAGCGCAGCGGGAACTGTTCGGCACGCCGGTGACCGGCTTTGAGGCCGATGTGTCGGTCAGCGGGCCGCGCTCGCGCTTCGAGGCGGTCGCCGCCGGCCGCGACGATGTCTGCCGGCAGCTGCAGATCACCGACGGACGCTGCCCGGTGACGGGGCTGGAGGTGCTGATCAGCACCTCCAGCGCCCGAGTGCTCAAGGCGGGCCTCGGCGATCGGCTGCAGCTGACCGGCCGGAGCGGGTCAGGCGCCTATGAGCTCGGCGCCGTCCGGGTGGCCGGGCTCTACCAGCCGTTCGACCCGGCCACCGACTACTGGTTCGACCGCGCCTACTCCAGTCCCGCCGGGGTGGTGCGCGAGCCTCAGGGCGACGCCGTGCCCGACCTGCTGCATTCGGACGCCCTGCTGCTGTCACCGGCCGGCGTCGCGGCCTTCGAGGCGGCCCGCCGCTCATCGACGGCCGGCAGCACCACGCCGTTCCAGTACTTCGCCGACCTGCCGGTGCCGCCGGAGAGGGTCGGAATCGAGGACAGCCAGCGGTTGCTGCGGGCGGTCGAGGCGATCACCGCCAGGATCGACGCGGCGCATCCGCCCGGCGATCCGAACCGGGGCAGCGTCGAATCGCGACTGGTCTCGTTCCTGGAACAGGCCGACGCCGGACGGCGCCAGAGCCGGGTGATCATTCCGACGCTGGCGGTCCAGCTGGCGCTGGTGGTGCTGGTGGTGCTCGGCCTGGTGGTGTCGGTGGGGGTCGAACAGCGCCGTCCAGAGCTCGCACTCGCCCGGTTGCGCGGCCAGAGCAAGCGCACCGCGGTCAGTCCCTACCTCGGTGAGATCGCGGCGCTGGTGGGCGCCACGCTGGTTCCCGGGCTGCTGCTGGCCTGGCTGGGATGCTGGCTGCTGTGCCGTTGGTGGCTTCCTGCCGGCATCGAGCCGGAGTGGCGCTGGCCGGTGCTGCTCGCCGGCGCGGCAGTGGCACTGGTGGAGCTGGCGCTGGCGGCGCTGCTGGCCAGGCGGGCGGCGGCCCAGCCGATCGGGCAGTTGCTGCGCACGGTCGCGCCGGTCACCACTCGCCGGCGCGCCGGAGTTGCCGAGGTCGGCCTGGCGGTGGCCGCCGTCGCCGGCGTGGCGGTGGCGTTGACCGGTGAGCGCAACAGCGCGCTGGCACTGGTCACACCTAGCCTGCTCGCGATCCTGGCCGGACTGCTGCTGGGCCGGCTGGCCCTGTGGGCAGCCCGGCTGGCCGGGCGTCGGGCGCTCTGGCGCGGGCGGCTGGTCATCGCGGTGGCCGGCCTGCAGGCGGCTCGCCGGCCGGGCTTTCGGCGGGTGCTCACCCTGGTGTGCGTGGCGGTGGCGTTACTGGTCTCCAGCGTTGATCAATGGAAAGTCGCGGCGGTCAACCGGGAAGCCAGGGCGGCGGCGGAAGTGGGTTCGGCGGTGGTGCTGGAGGTCACCGCGCCGACGGCGGCCAAGCTCCGGTCAGTCGTCGCCGCCGCCGATCCGAGCGGGGACTACGCGATGGCCGCCATCACCCAGCGCCCCGACGGCAACGCGACCCCGGTGCTCGCCGTGGACCATCGGAGGCTCAACCGCATCGCCGACTGGGGCTTTGACCGAGATGCCGCGCCGCAACCGCTGCTGGACCGGCTGGCGCCCGCTGATCCCCCCGCCCCGATCGCGGTGGCCGGCCGGGCGCTTCGGCTGCGCCTGGGCGCCGTCAAGGTTCTCAGCGACGACCCGACGTCACCGGACCTGCCCGAGCCGGTGTCACTTCGGCTGCATCTGCGACGCCCGGACGGCTCGCTGACCGCTGCCCAGCTGCCGGCGCCGGCCGCCGACGCGCCCAGCGCTCCGAGCGCGGCGCTCGGCGGCTGCGAGCAGGGCTGCACGCTGAGCCGGATCGAGCTGGTCAGGACGGTCGGTGACTTCCTGGCGGCCAAGGTGTCGATCCAGCTGCTGGGCTTGGACGCTGCCCGAACCCCTGGCGCCTGGCAGCCGGTGTCGTTGGGTCGCGCGCAGGACTGGCGCAACGCCGAGGAGGCGGCGGCCGCGTCCGGCGCCGCGGCCACCGTCTCGTTCACCGAGGCCGCCGGCGGCTTGCTGTTGCAGGCGGTCAGTCATGGCTCAGAGGCCACACTGCAGCACCTGAGCGTGCCGGTGAACCTGCCCTGCCTGCTCGCCGGCGCCGCCGATTCCCCGGTGACCGGCCAGGCCGGCGCGGCGGTGTCGATGCACGGCATCGACGGCGAGTCGGCCAGCTGCCAACCGGTCGGGTCGCTGCCCTTTCTGCCGCGGGTCGGCGCCGGCGCGCTGCTGCTGGACCTAGAGCTGGCGATCGCGGCCAGCGAGTCGGTGCTCACCAACAGCACCAGCAGCATCTGGCTGCGATCGGTCGACCCGGCTCGCGAGCGCCAGCTGACCGAAGCCCTGACCGCTGCCGGCATCCCGGTCACCGATCGTTCGACGATCGCGCGGCAGCAGTCGCTCTATGACCAATCGCCGCCGGCCTGGTCGATCAGAGCAGCGCTGGCAGCAGGCCTGATCGCGGCCCTGCTGGCGGCGTTGATGATCGTCATCGTCGCCGTGACCTCCAGGCGGCTGCGTGGCTATGACCTGGCGGCGCTGCGGCTGCTCGGACTTGCCTCGCGCACGTTGCGCCGGGCGGTGCTGGCCGAGCAGGCGCTGGGGGTGCTGGCCGGGGTGCTGGTCGGCGCCGCGGTGGGGGTGGCAGGCGCCCGGCTGGCGCTGCCGGAGGTGGCGCTGTTCGTCAGCCCCGCCGCCGTGCCGTCGCCCAGTTACCGCACGGCGTGGCCGGTGGTGCTGCTGGCCACCAGCAGCGCGCTGGCGCTGCTGTGCTGCGCCGCCGTGCTGGCCTCGGTCCTGGTGCTGCGCGCCGTGTCGCCGAACGCGCTGCGGGAGGGACAGTGACGACAGGGGCGGCGGTGCGGACAGCGGCAGGAACGGGCAGGGGCCTGTCGGTGTCGGCGCACGGACTGGTGCACATCTACCGCTTGGAAGGCAACGACGTGGTCGCGCTGACCAGCGTCGACCTGGAGGTGCCGGCAGGCCAGCTGGTGGGCCTGCTGGGGCCCTCCGGCTCGGGCAAGTCCACGCTGATCACCCTGCTGGCCGGGGTGCAGCGTCCCAGCGCCGGCCGGTTGCGGGTGGGCGAGCACGATCTGTCCAACCTGCCCGACGCTGAACTGGACAGGTTGCGGGCCCTTGACGTGGGCGCGGTGCTGCAGGGCGCGACGCGCAACCTGCTCAGCTACGCCACGCCCGCGCAGAACGTGGCCTTCGCGCAGAAGGCCGCCCTGCGCCTGGGAGTCCGGGAACTGCCCAGGCCCAGCGAGGTGCTGGACCTGCTGTCACTGGCCGACTGCGCCGAACGCAAGTTGGCAGAGCTCACCCCGGGGCAGTTGCAGCGGTTGGCCGTCGCGGTCGGGATGGCCACCTTGCCGGGCCTGTTGCTGACCGACGAGCCGACCAGCCAGCTCGATCACCGTTACCGCGACGAGGTGCTGCAGGCCATCGCGTCGGTGAACCGGGCGGTGGGAACGACGGTGATCACCGTGACGCACGACCCTGAGGTGGCCGCCCGGATGCCGCGCACCATCACCATCCGCGACGGCCGGATCGGAGCCGAGGGCCACGGCGGTGAGGACTTCGCCGTCCTCGGCCGGGACGGCTCGCTGCAACTGCCGCCGGACGTGCGGGAGCGGCTAGCGCCGGGAACCCTGCTGCGGGTGAGGCTCAACCCCGACGGCACGGTGCTGCTGGATCCTCGCGCCGACGGATCGAGCGCCGACGGATCGAGCGCCGCCGGATCGAGCGCCGCCGGATCGAGCGCCGGCGGCTCGAGCTCCGACGGCTCGAGCTCCGACGGCTCGCAGGGCAGCAGCTCCAACGACAGCAGCTCGCACGACAGCGGCCGGCCCGGAGGCACGCCATGACCGCGCCGAGCGCCGGCGGGCTGCGCGGCAGTGGGATCGAGGTGCGCTTCGGCGCGCTGGTCGCCGTCCGGCAGGTTGACCTGGTGCTCGGTCCGGGCGAGCTGGTCGCCGTCACCGGACCGTCAGGAGCGGGCAAGAGCTCGCTGCTGGCTGCGCTGTCGGGCCTGATCCAGCCGACCGGCGGGACGCTGAGCCTGGACGGCCAGCTGATCACCGGTCGCGATCAGGCCGCGGGCAGGGGAATCGTGTTGATACCGCAGGGCAACGCGCTGATCCGGATCTTGACCGCGCTCGAGAACGTGGCGGTGCCGCTGGTCGCGGCCAGAGTGGCCGACGCCCGGCAGCGCGCCGAGGCGGCGCTGGTGGCGCTGGGCCTGGACGAGGCCGCCGACCAGTTGCTGGAGGAGCTGTCCGGCGGGCAGCAGCAGCGGGTCGCGGTCGCCCGCGGGCTGGCCGAGCGCCCGTCCTACCTGCTTGCCGACGAGCCGACCAGCGAGCTCGACGCGCTCAACCGGACCCGGGTGATGGCGCTGCTGCGGGGCGAGGCGCGACGTGGCGCCGGCGTGCTGGTGGCCACCCACGACCCGGAGGCGGCCGCGCTGTGCGATGCCGAGCTCCGGCTCGACGAGGGCCTGGCCGGCTGGGTGCGTGATGACCGCCCGACATTCGGCGTGACCGTTTAGTCTGCTAACCCTCGCTACGCCTCGTCAGTGCCAGACTGGGGCGGTGAGCGATAACCGAAACGTGCTGGGCGGCGAACTCGAGGAGTGCGGCTCCGATCCGGTCACCGGCTTCTACCGGGACGGCTGCTGCACCTCCGGGCCGCAGGACGTCGGCAGCCACACGGTGTGCGCGGTGTTGACCGCGGAGTTCCTGCGCCATCAGCAGCAGCTGGGCAACGACCTGATCACGCCCCGCCCGGAATACGACTTCGCCGGCCTCGGGCCGGGTGACCGCTGGTGCGTGGTGGCGATGCGGTGGCTGCAGTCCCACCGCGCCGGGGTGGCGGCCCCGGTGGTGCTGGCCGCGACCAACGCCCTGGCACTGGAGATCATCCCGCTGGAGATCCTGCGCGAGCACGCCATCGACGTGCCGGCGGACCCGAGCTCGCTGACCTGACCCCGGCACGGCGCCTCTCAGGCTGGAGCGCCTCTCAGGGCGGCGCGGCCACTCAGCGCTGGGCGCCTCAGCGGCGGATGAGGGCTCGGGCGTTCGGCTCGACTAGATTGGACGCTGATGAGCGCGCCTGAGGACGAGTCCCTTTCCAGCCACCTGAGTTTCGCCGACCTCGACATCGACGAGCGGGTGCTGCGAGCCCTGGTCGACGTGGGCTATGAGAGCCCCTCGCCGATTCAGGCCGCCACCATCCCGGCGCTGATGGCCGGGCGCCACGTCGTCGGCCTGGCCCAGACGGGCACCGGCAAGACCGCCGCCTTCGCGGTGCCGATCCTGTCCCGGATCGACCTGTCCCAGAAGGCGCCCCAGGCGCTTATCCTGGCGCCGACCCGTGAGCTGGCCTTGCAGGTGTCCGAGGCGATCGGCAAGTACGCCCACTACCTGCCCGGCCTGCACGTGCTGCCGATCTACGGCGGCCAGAGCTACGGCGTTCAGCTGTCAGGGCTGCGCCGCGGCGCGCATGTGGTGGTGGGCACGCCCGGCCGGGTGATCGACCACCTGGAGAAGAAGACCCTGGACCTGACCCAGTTGCGTTTCCTGGTGCTCGACGAGGCCGACGAGATGCTGCAGATGGGGTTTGCCGAGGACGTCGAGACGATCCTCAAAGACACCCCGTCCGACAAGCAGGTGGCGCTGTTCTCGGCCACCATGCCACCGCAGATCCGGCGGATCTCCAAGCGCTACCTCACCGACGCGGCCGAGATCACGGTCAAGACCAAGACCGTCACGGCCGCCAACACCCGGCAGCGGTACCTGCAGGTGGCCAACGCCCAGAAGATGGACGCCCTCACCCGGATCCTCGAGGTCGAGCCGTTCGAGGCGATGATCGTCTTCGTCCGCACCAAGCAGGCCACCGAGGACCTGGCCGAGCGACTGCGCGCCCGCGGCTTCTCGGCGGCGGCGATCAACGGCGACCTGGTGCAGGCCCAGCGCGAGCGCACCATCGCCCAGCTCAAGAGCGGCGCCTTCGACATCCTGGTGGCCACCGACGTGGCGGCTCGCGGCCTGGACGTCGAGCGGATCAGCCACGTCCTCAATTACGACATCCCCACCGACACCGAGTCCTACATCCACCGGATCGGGCGCACCGGGCGGGCCGGGCGCACCGGCGAGGCCCTGCTGTTCATGACCCATCGCGAACGGCACCTGCTCAGCTCGATCGAGCGGGCCACCCGGCAACCGCTAACCGAGATGGCGCTGCCGACGGTCGAGGACGTCAACACCACCCGGGTGGCGAAGTTCGCCGACTCGATCACGGCCAGCCTGGCCTCGCCGCAACTGCACTTCTTCCGGGGCCTGGTCGATGACTACGCACGCGAGCACGACGTGCCGGTGGCCGATGTGGCGGCCGCGCTGGCAGTGCTGTCCCAGGACGACCAGTCCTTCCTGCTGGCGCCTGAACCCCCTGTGGTGAAAAGGAAGAACGAGTTCAGCTCAGGAGCCGACCGGTCTGCCGACCGGGATCGGGACCGCGACCGACCGGCCGTCCGGGTGGCCGGTCAGCGCCGAGCCAAGTCCGATGTCCGGATGGCCACCTACCGGATCAGGGTCGGCCGCCGGCACAAGGTGCAACCCGGCTTCATCGTGGGCGCCCTGGCCAACGAGGGCGGCCTGAGCAGGCAGGACTTCGGCCATATCGACATCAAGATCGACCACAGCCTGGTCGAGCTGCCGGCAGACCTGCCACCTAGGACGCTGGACGCGCTGAGCCGGACCCGGATCTCGGGCCAGCTGATCGAGCTGACGCGCGAGGAGGGCCCCGACCGGCCCAGCAGGCCAAAGAAGCCGCGCCACAAGGCCTAGCCACAGACATGCCGCCAATCGACCCGCCCCGTGAGGTGCTCGCGGCCAGGCGTGGGGTGCTAGAGGCCGAGATCAGCCGGCTCGCCGACCTGATCGGCGCGACCGGCTACGACGTCGTCGGCTTCAACCCGCACATCGACGCCGCCTGCCCCTACATCGAGATCGGCGACGACGGACAGCTGCACTGGATCGTCAAGGAACGCGGCCAACTGTTCGAACACCGCACCACCAGGGACCCCGACGAGCTGCTCTATTGGTCGTTCGAGACCACGACCTCCAGCCTCGCCAGATACTGGGAGGCACGACACCGTGACGAGAGCCAAGATTTCCGCGTCGGGCTCTGGGCCAAGCAGGCAGAACTGCTCCACCGGCTCAACCCGGCCTGGGCGCGACGGTGGCGACGTGAACTGGCCGCACGCCAGCCATGGGACGTCGCTCTGATGCCGCAACTGCCGCCAGATCCGGCCGACAGGAGCCCTGGCCGCCCGTCCTCGGCCAGGGCGCCGAACCAGCCGCCGTAGCTGCGGCACCCACGGCTGGTCAGGTGTGTGGACGCCCACTCCGGGTGTCGCCGAGCCCAGCAGGGGTAGAGCGCTCGTTGCCGCTAGATTCGGTCATTGGGCCGGGGCTCCTGTTCACGCAGGGGTGCGGCCAAGGCCCCGGCTGGTGCTCGCTACACCGGTCGGGGCCGCTTCATTGCTGTATGCGGCCCCGGCGCTTATGGACGACCCCTGAGAGAAACCGGCCTCGCACCGGTCCGATTTCCACTGACCCATACCTCGGCAGTCACCGAAGAGCGTCCTGCAGGGCGTCCTGCTGGGCGACCAGCCATCGCCGGCCGCGCTCGGCGCGCTGATCGGCCTCGGATTGCCAGTAGTCGACGTAGCCGGGTTGTCCCTGCTCGGCGCCGGCCCGGACGATGTCGTAGCACCAGGTGTGCGAGCGGCTCGCGGCGGCGGCCACCCGGGACCGTTCCTCGCCGTCGAGGCCGTAGGCGTCGACGAAGAGCCTGAGCCGTTCAGCGACGCGCTCGGCGCGCTGGTCGGCTATGTCGACGGGGTCGCGCAGCGGCGTCCAGAGCCTGGCTGCCAGGGCCACGTCCCACAGGCGCGAGCCGGGGCTGGCGAGGTCGAAGTCGATGAGGGCGGCGGCGCGGCCGTCGGAGAAGACGACGTTGTCGAGGTTGGGGTCGTTGTGGCTGATCAAGCCCTGGCGGTACTCCTGGGGCACGGCGGTGAGCCAGGAGTGCCGCGACGGGTCGAAGGAGGCGACGGCTTGGTGGAAGCGCCGCAGCAGCTCCGCCACGCTGACCAGGGCGTCGTCTTCCAGGGCCCAGGGCGGGTAGGGCTCGGTGGCGACCTCGCCGGGCAGGTAATTGAGGACTTCGCGGCCCTGCTCGTCATCACCGAGGTAGCGCGGGGCGCCGTCGAAGCCGACCTGCTCCAGATGCAGCAGCAGCGCGTGCACGGCCGGACTGGCCCGCGTCTGGGGTCGGTGCACGGCGTCGCCCACTCGCACCACCAGCCCGCGGTTGGAGGTGCCGCCGTGGAGCGGGATCTCGTGCGGGGGATGCTCTACCGTCGCCACGGTCGATCCTCAGCCGGCCGCGAGCAGCGCCCGGGCGAAGGCGGTGTGCGTGATGAGGCTGGTGATGTAGCCACCGCGGATGGCGGCCCGGGCGGCGGTGGCCTTCTCGATGCCGTAGGCGAGGGCGATGACCTCGGGGATCTGCTTGAGCTGTGCGGCGTGGATGCCGATAATGCGGTCGTTGAGGGCAGCGGTCACCGGCGCTCCGTCACTGTCGAGAAGGACGCCGGAGACATCGGCGTGCACCCCTGCCTCGGCCAGCGTTCGACGGTCCGAGGGCGAGATGGCGTCATAGAGGGTGGAGTGGGGCGGTTGCCAGCCGCCGATGCCGACGACCGCCTTGGTCACGGAGGCGAATCGCCCGATCGCGCGTGCCACCTCTGGCAGGGCCAGCAGGGCGGCGGCGGAGTCGGGCACGATCATCGGGGCGTAGAAGAGGTAGGCGGGGCCGCCGGCGATCCGGGCGACGTCGCGCACCAGGTCGATGGAGCTGTCATCGACGCCCGGTTGGGCCAGCGCGCCGGTGAGCTGGACGACCGAGCAGGCGGCGAGGCTGCGAAGGTGGGACCGCATCGAGATCAGCGAGCGGGCCCAGCCGAGGCCGAGCACATCCTCAGCGGTGACGATCTCGGAGAGCAGCTCCGCGGCGGCAGCCCCGATCAGCCCGCGCAGCGCCGCCGGTTCCTCCTCCAGGGTGTCCACCACGAGCGAGTGCCGCAGGTGGAAGGCGTCTCGCAGGTCGGCTGACAGCGCCACGTCGACCTCGCCGGGATGCCCGATCTCGATGCGCACCAGCCCGCTGGAGCGGGCGTCCTCCAGGAGCCGGGCGACCTTGAACCTGCTGAGCGCCAGCTCGTCAGCGATCTCGATCTTGGTCTTGCCGTCGATGTAATAGCGCCGGGCGACCGAGGCGGTGAGCACCAGCTGCGCGGGTCCGAGCCTCGCCCTGACGGCCATCACGTCTCCTCTGCTCATATGAGCACTTCGGTGCACATTCTGGCAGAGAATATTGACGCCGCACAGCCAGACGGTGAAACTCGAAGACGAGTGAACCGCCACTCATCCTGCGAGCTTGCTCGATGTGGAGGTCAGTGTGGCGCGTATCAAGGCCGTCAGATGGCGGTTGAGCTCACTCCTGGTCGTCCTGGGCCTGGCAGCGTCCGGCTGCGCGGGCTGGGGTGGCGGCGGCGGGGGCGGTGGCGGCGCGAACGCCATCAACGTCCTGATGGTGAACAACCCTCAGATGGTCGACCTGCAGCAGTTGACGTCCAAGCACTTCACCGCCGAGACCGGCATCGAGGTCAACTTCACCGTGCTGCCCGAGAACGACGTCCGGGACAAGATCAGCCAGGAGTTCTCCAGCCAGGCGGGCCAGTACGACATCGCCACCGTCAGCAACTTCGAGATCCCGATCTACGCGCGCAGCAGGTGGATCAGCCCGCTGGATGAGTTCATCGCCGCCGACGCCGACTTCGATCAGGCCGACATCCTCAAGCCGATGGTCAAGTCGCTGTCCGGCGAGGACGGCAAGGTCTACGGCCAGCCCTTCTACGGTGAGTCCTCGTTTCTGATGTACCGCAAGGATGTCCTGCAGTCCAAGGGCGTCACCATGCCCGCCAAGCCCACCTGGCAACAGGTGGCCGACATCGCCGCCGAGGTCGACGAGGCTCAGCCCGGGATGGCCGGCATCTGCCTGCGCGGCCAGCCCGGTTGGGGCCAGGTCTTCGCGCCGCTGACGACCGTGGTCAACACCTTCGGCGGCACCTGGTTCACCGAGGACTGGCAGGCCAAGGTGAATGACCAGCCGTTCTCCGAGGCGGTGCGCTTCTACGTCGACCTGGTGCGCGAGCACGGTGAGAAGGGCGCCGCCCAGGCGGGCTTCACCGAGTGCCTGAACAACCTCGTGCAGGGCAACGCGGCCATGTGGTACGACGCCACCTCGGCGGCCGGCTCGCTCGAGGCCGAGGACTCGCCGGTGCGGGGCAAGATCGGCTACGCCGCGGCGCCGGTGGTGAAGACCGACAGCTCGGGCTGGCTCTACGCCTGGTCCTGGGGGATCCAGCAGGCCAGTGAGAAGAAGGACAAGGCCTGGCAGTTCATCTCGTGGGCCTCGGGCAAGGAGTACGAGAAGCTCGTCGGCCAAGAGCTCGGCTGGTCCCGGGTGCCGGCCGGCAAGCGCGCCTCCACCTATGAGATCCCCGAGTACCTCAAGGAGGCAGCCGCCTTCGCCGAGCCGACCCGCGAGGCGATCGAGAACGCCGACCCGCTCAACCCGGGGGTGCAGCCACGCCCGGCGCCGGGCATCCAGTTCGTCGACATCCCGGAGTTCCCCGCCCTCGGGACGCAGGTCTCCCAGGACGTCAGCTCCGCCATCGCCGGCCAGATGAGCGTCGAGGAGGCACTCGATCGCGGCCAACGGCTGGCCGAGGACGTCGCAGAGCGCTATCGCGCGCTGGACAAGCCATGACCGCGGGGCCCGGGACGTACCCGGCCCGCATTAGCCCGACCAGCACGAGCCCGGCCCGCACGACACAGGCCCGCACGACACAGGCCCGCACGACAGAGGAAGGTGCGCCATGAGCGTCACTCTGGGAAGCCGCCAGGGGAGCAGCCAGCAAGGCGCGACCAGCGTCGCGGCCAAGCCGCCCAGTGGGCTGCGCAGGTCGGGGGACTGGGCGCGACGGGCGCCGCTGCTGCCGGCCTTGATCTTCACCATCGTGCTGACCCAGTTGCCGTTCGTGGCCACGCTGGTCATCTCGTTCATGAACTGGAACGCCTACTACCCCGATGAGCGCGGGTTCGCCGGCTTCGCCAACTTCCGGCGAGTGTTCACCGACGTCAACATGCGCCAGTCGGTGATCACCACCATCGTGCTCACGGCGACCGTGGTGCTCGTGAGCCTGGTGCTCGGCATGCTGATCGCGCTGTTGCTGGACCGGGCCTTCTTCGGCCGGGGCGTGGTGCGCACGATGCTCATCGCGCCGTTCCTGGTGGTCCCGGTGGCCGCCGCGCTGCTGTGGAAGCACGCGCTGTTCAACCCCGAGTACGGCCTGTTCAACGGCCTGCTGACCGCGGTGTGGCGGCTCTTCGGCTCCGACAACCCGCCGCAACCGGACTGGATCAGCACGGCGCCGCTGCTGTCGGTGGAGTTGGCGCTGATCTGGCAGTGGACGCCGTTCATGATGCTGATCCTGCTGGCCGGCCTGCAGAGCCGCCCGCTGGACGTGATCGAGGCGGCCCGCGTCGATGGTGCCAGCGCCTGGGAGGTCTTTCGCTATATGACCTTTCCGCACCTGCGGCAGTACCTGGAACTCGGCGGGCTGCTGGGATCGATCTACGTGGTGCAGAACTTCGACGCCGTCTTCACCATCACCTCCGGCGGGCTGGGCACCGCGAACCTGCCGTACACGATCTATCAGACCTTCTACAACGCCCAGGACTACGGCCGAGCCTCGGCTGCCGGCGTGGTGGTCGTCCTCGGCACCATCATCATCGCGACGTTCGCCCTGCGCACCGTCTCGACCCTGTTCCGAGAGGAGGGCGGGCGATGAGCTCGCTGACCGACGTAGGCCCGGTGCCCGCCACCCGCACCCCGGCCGGCACGCCTCGCCGCAATCGCAAGCCCCGCGGCAGCGCGCTGCTCGGGATAGTGGCGTGGCTGGTGGGCCTGCTGTTCGTGCTGCCCATCCTCTGGATGCTGCTCACCTCGTTCCACAGCGAGTCCGACGCGGCCACCAACCCGCCGTCACTGGGCGCGCCTCTGACGTTTCAGGGCTACCGCGAGTTCTTCGGGGCCTCCAGCGGCGCCAGCCCCTGGCCGTCGCTGGCGAACTCGATGACCGCCAGCGTGCTCTCGACGATCCTGGTGCTGTTGCTGGCGATTCCGGCCGCCTACGCGCTCTCGATCCGCCCGGTCCGCAAGTGGACCGACGTGATGTTCTTTTTCCTCTCCACCAAGATGCTGCCGATCGTGGCCGGGCTGCTGCCGATCTACCTGTTCGCTCAGCGCGTCGGGCTGCTGGACAACATCTGGCTGCTCATCATCTTCTACACCTCGATGAACCTGCCGATCGCGGTGTGGATGATGCGCTCGTTCCTGGCCGAGGTCCCGGTCGAGATGCTCGAGGCGGCGTCCATGGACGGCGCCGGGTTCACCCGCACCATCCGCGAGATCGTGGCCCCGGTGGTGATGCCGGGGATCGCGGCGACGTCGCTGATCTGCTTCATCTTCAGCTGGAACGAGTTGCTGTTCGCCCGGGTGCTGACCGCGACCGTCGCCCAGACCGCCCCGGTCTTCCTCACCGGGTTCGTGACCAGCCAGGGCCTGTTCCTGGCCAAGGTCTGCGCCGCAGCCCTGGTGGTGTCGCTTCCGGTGCTGATCGCGGGCTTCGCGGCCCAGGACAAGCTGGTCCAAGGGTTGTCCCTCGGAGCGGTCAAGTGACGCTGGCAGATACCGTGCCGGGCATGACCATGCGCGCCAGCGTCCTCAACGGCATCGGCGACCTCGCGGTCGAGGAGCGGGCCGTCCCGGACCCCGGGCCGGGCGAGGTGCTGGTGCGGATCGGCTCGGTCGGGGTGTGCGGGTCCGACATCCATTACTACGACCACGGCCGGATCGGTCGGTACGTCGTGGACCGGCCCCTGGTGCTCGGCCACGAGGCCGGCGGCGAGGTCGCCGCGATCGGCGCCGGGGTCAGCGCCCTGGCGCCCGGGCAGCGGGTCTCGGTCGAGCCGGGCGTGCCCTGCCGCTCGTGCCCCCAGTGCCTCAGCGGCAGGTACAACCTGTGCCCCGACGTCCAATTCTTCGCCACCCCGCCCTACGACGGCGCGTTCTGCGAGTACGTCGTGATGCCCGAGGCATTCGTGCACGCCGTGCCCGACAGCGTCAGTGACGACGCCGCCGGGCTGATCGAGCCGCTGTCGGTCGCGGTCTGGGCCTGCCGCCGGGGCAAGGTGTCGCCGGGCGCCCGCGTGCTGATCACCGGCGCCGGGCCGATCGGCCTGGTCTGCGTGCAGGCGGCGTTCGCCTTCGGCGCCGCCGAAGTCACCGTCAGCGACGTCAACCCCTACCGGCTGGCGCTGGCCGGCAAGCTCGGGGCGCGCGCCATCGACGTGTCCGCGACCTCGCTGGCCGCGGCCGGCGTCGAGCCCGACGTGCTGCTGGAGTGCTCGGGCAACGCCCGGGCCACCACCGACGCCATTGGCACGGTCGCCCGCGCCGGGCACGTGGTGCTGATCGGGATGGGCGGCGACGAGCTCGTCCTGCCGCTGTCCTACGTCCAGGATCGCGAGCTGGTGCTGACCGGAGCGTTCCGCTACGCCAACACCTGGCCGACCGCGATCTCGCTGGTGGCCTCCGGACGGGTGGACTTAGACGTCCTGGTCACCGGCCACTACGGGCTCGACGAGGTGGAGCAGGCGCTGACCGCGTCCCGGCGTGATCCGGCCACGGTCAAGGCGATGGTGTGTCCCGGCAGGATGGCGTCTCCCGGCGGCTGAGCGGCCTGGGCGCCTCCAGCCGCTGAAGCGGCTGAGCGGCGGCTGAGCGGCTGGGCGCCTCCGGCGGCTGAGCGGCCGGGCGCGGTGCAGACTCGACTCCGACCCCGGCCGGGCCGGGAAGGAAAGAGGAAAGGAAGGAGCCAACCATGGTGTCGCTGAATGCCGCGAACCTGGCCTCGCTGGGTCCGGAGGTGGCGGTGCCCGGCTATGACCGGCGGCAGGTCGGCGTGGGGATCGTCCACGTCGGCGTCGGCGGCTTTCACCGGGCGCATGAGGCGATGTACCTGGATCGGTTGATGAACGAGGGCAAGGCCCTGGACTGGGGCGTCTGCGGGGTCGGGGTGCTACCCGGCGACCGGCGGATGGCCGACGTGCTCGCCTCCCAGGACCACCTCTACACCCTGGTCGTCAAACACCCCGACGGCACGATGGAGCCACGGGTGATCGGCTCCCTCGTGGACTACCTGCTCGCCCCCGACGACCCGGAGGCGGTGATCGAGCAGATGGCCGACCCGGCGACCCGGATCGTCTCGCTCACCGTCACCGAGGGCGGCTACAACATCCACGACGTCACCGGCCAGTTCGACTCGGAGAATCCGGGCGTCCGGCGCGACCTGGCGCCCGGCGCGGTCCCGAGCACCGCCTTCGGTCTGGTCACCGAGGCGCTGGTGCGCCGCCGCGACCGCGGCGTGGCGCCGTTCACCGTGCTGTCCTGCGACAACATCCAGGGCAACGGCGACGTGGCTCGGCGGGCCTTCGCCGCGTTCGCGTCGCTGCGCGATGCTGCCCTCGGCGAGTGGGTCGAGCGGGAGGTCTCGTTTCCCAACAGCATGGTGGACCGGATCACCCCGGTGACCACCGACTCCGACCGCGCCGAGCTGTCCCGCCGGTTCGGTGTCGAGGACCAGTGGCCGGTGGTCTGCGAGCCGTTCACCCAGTGGGTGGCCGAGGACCGGTTCGCCGCCCGGCCGCCGCTGGCCGACGCCGGGGTGCAGCTGGTCGCCGACGTGCAGCCCTATGAGCTGATGAAGCTGCGGCTGCTCAACGCCGGCCACCAGGCGCTGTGCTACTTCGGCTACCTGTCCGGCTACCGCCTGGTGCACGAGGCGGCGCAGGACCCGCTGTTCGCCGAGTTCTTGCTGGCCTACATGGACTCCGAGGCCACCCCGACCCTGCACCCGGTCCCGGGCATCGACCTGGGCGCCTACAAGGCCAAGCTGATCGAGCGCTTCTCCAACGGCCAGGTGCGCGACACCATCGCCAGGCTCTGCGCCGAGAGCTCGGACCGGATACCGAAGTGGCTGCTGCCGGTGATCGGCCACAACCTCGCCACCGGTGGCAGCGTGGCCCTGTCCGCCGCCGTGGTCGCCAGCTGGGCCCGTTACGCCGAGGGCGTGGACGAGGACGGCCAGCCCATCCAGGTGGTGGACCGGCTTGCCGACACAGTGACCGCGGCGGCGCGGCAGCAGCGCCAGGACCCCCTGGCGTTCCTGCGCAACCGTGAGCTGTTCGGCGACCTGGTGGAGCAGGAGCGGTTCACCAGCGCCTACCTAGCGACGCTGGAGTCCCTGCGTGAACGAGGCGCCCGCAAGACCCTGGAGGCGCTGATGGCAGAGCGCTGACTGACCGGCGCTATCAAGCTCGCCACGCCCACCGCAAAGGAGCCAGCCATGAACCTCGCCGACTACGACGTGTTGAGCTTCGACTGCTACGGAACCCTCATCGACTGGGAGACCGGCATGCTCGCCGTGCTCTGCGCGTGGGCCGGCGAGTCCGGCCTGGACGTGGCCGACGAGGCCCTGCTGCGCGCCTACGGCGACCACGAGGCCCAGGTCGAGGCGGACACCCCGGACGCTCTCTACTCGGCCGTCCTCGCCGAGGCTTTCCGGCGCACCGGTGACCAGCTCGGGGCGCCGGTGAGCGAGCAGTGGGCTCAGCGGCTGGGCGACTCGGTTCCGGACTGGCCGGCCTTCGACGACTCGCCCGAGGCGCTGGCGTCCCTGGCCCGGGACTACAAGCTCATCATCGCCTCCAACGTCCACCGCGAGGGTTTCGCCGGCTCCAACAAGCGCCTCGGCGTGAGCTTCGACCGGATCATCACCGCCGAGGACGTCGGGGCCTACAAGCCGGCGCCGAACCACTTCGAGGCTCTCTTCGAGGCGGTGCGGGAACTGGGCGTTCCCCGGGAGCGCCTGCTGCACGTCGCCCAGAGCCTGTTTCACGACCACGTGCCCGCCAAGCGCCACGGGCTGTCGTCGGTGTGGATCAACCGCCGTTCCAGCCGTCCCGGCTGGGGCGCCACCCCTGAGCCGGCCGGGGAGTACTCCTACGGCCTGGAGTTTCCCGACCTGATCTCGTTCGCCGAGGTCGCCCGTGCGGCCAAGAGCTGACGCGGCTAAGAGCTGACATGGCAGGACGCGGCGGCGCAGAACCCGCGTGGGCGGTGGTGAGCCCAGGGACCGCTGGCGGAGGATAGGGGATTCGAACCCCTGAGGGCGTTAACCCAACACGCTTTCCAAGCGTGCGCACTAGGCCACTATGCGAATCCTCCGTCGAAGAGGATACGGGTGACCTCGTCCCGGCTGCGGCCCGGGTACTCCCTCGCCGTGCCACCGCCGTCCAAGGCCCGTCCTGCCGGTGGCGCCAGAGTGGCTCCAGGCGAGAACGCCGGCTACGTCGGTCTTGAACCGCGGTACTCTTCGCCGAACTCCTGGGGGGCAGAAATGACAGCAGAAACCAGCGCGCGGCGAATGGCCGACAGCGACGGGCTCAAGGGCCTGGCCAAGCTGGGTTTCGCGGCCCGGGGCACCATCTACCTGCTGATCGGCATCTTCGCGGTGATGCTGGTGCAGGGCAAGCACACCCCCGAGGCCGACCAGCGGGGCGCGATGCAGGAGGTCGCCCAGCACACCGGCGGCTTCCTGCTGCTGTGGCTGATCGCGATCGGGTTCGTCGGCTACGCGCTCTGGCGCTTGTCCGAGGCCGCCTTCGGGGTCACCGGCAAGGACCCCGACGACAAGCTCCCGCGGCTGAAGTCGCTGGCCCGTGGCCTGATCTACGCCGGCCTGGCCGTCAGCGCCTTCAACCTGCTGGCCCACGCTCGCCAGAAGAGCCAGGCCAACCAGCAGCAACAATGGACGTCCAAGGTGATGGAGTACCCGGCCGGCCGGTGGATGATCGGCATCGCCGGCGCCGTGGTGATCGGCATCGGCCTGGGGCTGATGTATCAGGGCATCATGCGCAAGTTCAAGAAGCACTTCGCGCTGGCGGACATGCCGAGCCGCAGCCGGCGGATCGTCTGGTTCCTCGGCACCTTCGGCATCACCGCCCGAGGCGTGGTGTTCGGCCTGGTCGGCTTCTTCCTGGTCCGGGCCGCCTGGGAGTACGACCCGAGCAAGGCCCGCGGCCTCGACGGCGCGCTGCGCCAAACCGTCGCCGACTCTGACACCGGGCGGCTACTGGTGGCGGTATGCGCGATCGGCTTGCTCGCCTTCGGCCTGTACGCCTACGCCGAAGCGGCCTGGCGACGCACGTGAGCCGACTGGCTCACACATCCTCTGACCGGCGCCGTGAGGCCGGCTGGCGGACTGCGGCGCTGTGGCTGCTCGCCGCGGCGGTGCTGATCTGGTTGGCGCTAATCCTGGTCGGTCACCTGCTCGGTCACCAATGGCGCGACAGCGCCCTGGTGCGCTGGGATGCCTCGGTGGACCGGCAGCTGGCGGCCAACCGGCGTGAGCCGTGGACCTCGTTGACCTACCTGGCCACCTTTCTCGCCGAGACGCTCACCGTGATCGGCGTCCTGGCAGTGGCCCTGGCGCTGCTCCGGCTGCAGCTGAAACGGTGGCGGGAGCCGTTGTTCCTGGCGGTGACGGTGATCGGCGAGGTGACGATCTTCCTCAGCACCACCCTGCTGGTCGACCGGGACCGCCCGCCGGTGCGGCACCTGGACTCCGCGCCGCCGACCTCGAGCTTTCCCTCCGGGCACACGGCCGCCTCGATCGCGCTGTACGCCGGACTGGCGGTGCTCGCCTGGCGGGCCGGGGCCGCGATGTGGCTGCGCACGCTGGCCATCACGCTGGCGGTGCTGGTGCCGCTGCTGGTGGCCTCAGCACGGCTGTACCGGGGAATGCACTACCCGACCGACGTGCTCGGCGGAGCCCTGCTGGCGTGCTGCTGGCTGGCGGCGACCACCGCGATCCTGCTCCGGCGGCCCCTGTCGGACCGGCAATCCTTGTCCGACCGCCGATCCCTGTCCGACCGGCGGCCGGCGTCGTGAGCAGTGGCGTCGCGGCGGTGCTCAACCCCGCGAAGATCGAGGACCTGGCAGCGTTGAAGGCCCTCATCACCGAGCACTGCGGCGACGAGCGGCCGAGCTGGTTCGAGACCACCCCCGAGGACACCGGGGCCGGACAGACCGCCGCGGCGATAGCGGCCGGCGCGCGGCTGGTGCTGGTCTGCGGTGGCGACGGCACGGTGGCGGCCTGCGCGGGAGCGTTGGCAGGCACCGAGGTGGCGATGGCGATCGTGCCGGTGGGCACCGGCAACCTGCTGGCCCGAAACCTCGGCATCCCGTTGGAGCTCGGCGACGCGCTCAAGGTCGCCTTCGGCGCCGATGAGCGGGTGATCGACGTGCTCGAGGCGGCTGAGCAACGGTTCGTGGTGATGGCCGGGCTGGGCTTCGACGCCGCGCTGATCCGCGACACCGACGAGAAGCTCAAGCTTCGCATCGGTTGGCTGGCCTATCTGGGCGGCCTGGCCCGGGCGCTGCGGCGAAGCCCGCGGGCCCGCTTCACCATCACCGTCGACGAGGGGCTGCCGCTGAGCACCGACGCCATCGGAGTGCTGGTGGGCAACGTCGGGCAGCTGGAGGCCGGGATCACCCTGATGCCCGATGCCAGCCCCGACGACGGGCGCCTCGACGTGATCGTGCTGGCGCCCCGCACCATCGGCGACTGGCCGGCGCTGGTCTGGCGGATCCTGCGCCGGCGTCCAGACGCCGGCCGGCAGGCCGACATCCTGCGCGGAAAGCGGGTGGTGATCTCTTCGGCGGTCGCCATGCCGATCGAGTTCGACGGCGACTTCCGCGGCGAGGCGACTGAGCTCCGGGTCGAGGTGCTGCCCGCGGCGCTGGTGTTGAGGTGCCTGCCGTGACGGCCTCCAGACCACCGGGGCGCGGGCCGGAGGATGAGAGCGCCGGCCAGGAGCGCGAGAACGCGGGCCGGCGCCGGTTCGCCGGCCGGACGGCGGTGGTGTTCGTCATCGCGATAGCGGCGGCAGCGCTGTTCATCCTGCTGCTGGTGCTGGTCAGGTCTTCCTCGACGGCGCTGCTGCGGATGGACCGCGCCATCGCCATCGACATGAACCGCTTCGGCCGGGACCATCCCGGCTTCACCTGGGCCATGCACGCCCTCAGCAACTCGGGCAAGACGGTGGTGTGGTTTCTCGTCCTGGGGCTGGTGACCGGCTGGCTGTGGCGGCGCCGGCTACGGCGGCTGGCGCTCTTCGTCGTGGTCGCGGCGCTGGGCAGCTCGCTGCTCAACAACGTGATCAAGTTGCTGGTGGACCGGGCCCGGCCCCATCTGAGCGACCCGCTCGCGTCCGCGGCCGGCAAGTCCTTTCCCAGCGGTCACGCCCAGGCGGCGATCGTCGGCTGCGGCGTCCTGCTCGCGGTCTTCCTGCCGGTGATCCCTCGACGCTGGCGAGCGCTGGCTGTCAGCGGGGCAGGGCTGCTGGCGTTGCTGATCGGGTTCTCACGGATCGCGCTGGGCGTCCATTACCTCTCCGACGTGATCGGCTCCTACCTGATCGGCACCGTGTGGCTGATCGGCATGATCAGCGCGTTCCGAACCTGGCGGCGAGAAGACGGAAAGCCGGTCGGCCCCCTGGACGAGGGCCTGGAACCCGAGCACCGTGACCGGCTCGCGCCCTGACCGCGCTCTCGCCCGGTTGGGCCGGTCTAGCTGCCGGCCGGCAACCGCCTGCCGTCAGGAGAGCTGATCACGGTGCCGTGCACCAGCTGCACGAAGCTGCCCTCGTGCGGCAGGTTTCCGGTGCCCACTATCGCCGCCGGCACCCCGGCCTCGCGCAGCAGGATGCCGAGGTGGCTGAGCAGCGCGCCCTCTTCAAAGAGAAAGCCCTCGACCACGCCGATGAGCATCGACAGCACGGCGATCGGACGGGAGGCGGCGACGATGACCCCGCTGTCAGCCAAGCTGAGCCGCTGACGCAGTTGCCGTAGCAACAGCGCTTCATTCTCTGCCGAGATCGATTGAGCGATGCTGATGATCGGTGCGATGCTCGACGCGGTCAGGATGTCGTCAATCTCGAGCACCTGCACCAACCCGCTGGCGACTCCGGCGCTCAGAACCCGTGAGCCGCTCAGGGCAGACTGGTTGTCCGGTGCTGTCAGCTCGGCGGCCGGCGCCGAGTAGTCCACGAAGAGCAGGGTTGCCTCATTGACCACCCACTCCAGCGCCGTCCGGGGGTGCAGCCGCCGGGCGTGCTCATACGTCGTGGATTCCAGCGTCCTGGCCTGGTCCGGTCCCACCAGCGCGGCCAAGGCATCCAGCGTCATCGGGTGGGCGCTGCCCAAACCCCGGTTGACTGCCAGCAAGCCCTCTTCGGACGACTCGACATAGACCGAGCCGTCCGCGGCCACGGTGGACAGCAGCGCCAGGTCGCCCTGGACGTACTCGCGGCACAGGAACGCGAACTCGCCGTCTTCTGGGCTGGCCTCGGCCAGCGTGCGGACGGTGTCAGCCAGCTCGCTGCTGTCGATGATGTGCTGGCGCTCGGTCGGACTGGAGTCGATGACCAGGCGGTGGGGAAGCTGCCTGCTCCATGCGGTCAGGACTTCGACCGAACCGCGTCGGTCCCAATTGGCCAGCCAACCACCGGGCACCCGGGCGCCATGAGAGATCGCGATGGCCCGCGCGATCCGGCGCTTGCTCCGGATCCTGGTGTACACGTCGGCGCATTGGCCCAGGACCAGATCGTGCGCGTCGCCTTCGTACAGCGGCGCGATCCGCAGCCCTGCGGCTGCTGACTGGCCGGCCAGATCCGCGGTGCGCGGGCGCACCTGGACGATCCAGGCCACCTGCCCGTCCCAGGCCCACTCCACGTCCTGTCCGCTGCCGCCCTCGGACAGCTCCTTCACCGAGGCCTGCAACTGCTGCCGCCAACCCGGTGCCGCCGCCGAAGAACTGCTCAGGCGCTCACCGGTCGGCGCCGACAGCCCCGCGACCAGGTCGCCACCGTGGCCGGCGGTCCATTCGACATAGCAGTCACCGGACGGTTCGCTGAACGCGACGCCGGCCACGACCGGTTGGATCGCCCTCTGCACCAGCACGCTCATCCGATCGCAGCCTGGGAACCGGCCGATTCGCCGGTACTGCAGCAGCGCTTTCGGGCTGAAGGCCGATAGCCAGACCTTCCGCACCGCCTGTTCGAGGTCTTGTTCCTCGACATTGATCAGGCTGTCGAAGACACCTGCGAAGCTGAGCGACGTGCCGTCCTCGTCGGCTGAGCTGCTGCGCACCATCAGGACCGGCCCGAGCTCCAGATCGGCCACCGCGGCTCGCAACTGCCGTGCTTGGCTGGCGGTGAGCCTGATGCGGTCAAGCATCGCAGCGAGCTGCTTCAGCAGCTGGTCGTCATCCTCGGCACGTCGGGTGACCTCCCTGAGCAGCCGGTCGAGCTCGGCTCGCGCCTCATCGCCCAGGCACGCGCTGATCCAGCCGCCGGGCGCCACGAGTCCCGCAGGCACCGCGACCCGCCCGTAGACCCGAGCAAGACCGGCGGCCTTGTTGCCGTGCAGGCTCGGCGAGGTCGCCTCGGCCAGGTCGGTTAGGCGGGTCATGTGAAATTCCGGAAGAGCATGGAGGCCCTGGGGCCGTCGGCGTGCTGGTACTTGCCGTCGTAGAGCACGATGTCGCCCAGGGTCTTCCACCACATCATCTGACCGATCTTCATGCCCTCGTAGACGATCACGTCGTGGGTGGCATAGAGCTGCAGAGTCCATTGCCCGATGAACCCGATGTCGCCCAGGGGCGCTGAGAGGTTGATGAACAGGCCCAACCGCGCCACCGATGAACGGGCGGCAAAGGTGGGCACGTAATGCTCGCTTCCCAGAACCTCGCGAGTCGCGGCCAGGTACAACTTGTTGGCCTTGAGCTGCAGCCCGTCCGCCGGTATCAGGAGCTCTTCGGTGGAGTTCTCGCGGCTGGCGTCCAGTAGGTCCTCGCGATAGACGATCAGGCGGTCGGAGAGGGTGAAGTTGTAGCTGTTGGGATTGACCGCGCTCTCGTCGAAGGGGTCGATGATGATGCGCCCCGCCTGCTGCTCAAGGGCGATCTGACGGCCGGACAAGATCACGGCGCGGCCCCGTCGAACAGGCGGCTCTGGGTGACCGCCACTGAATTGGCGTACCGGCCGTCGTACTGCACGACATCGCCGTTCACACTCCAGAACGCGACCTTGCCGATCATCATCGCGGGGCGCAATCTGACCGGCTGCGACACCCGGATCTCCAGTGTCCAACGGATGATGGCGCCGGTGTGCCCCAGCGGCGCGCTCACCTGGATCCAGACTCCCAGCGCGGCAATCGAGAGCGTGCCGTACAGCTCGCATGCGTAGCGGTAGCTGCCGATGACCTCCAGCGTCTCGCCGAGGTAGAGCCGGTTGGGCTGCAGGAGGATGCCGTCAGCGGGAATGTCGATCGGCTCCAACCGATCCAGCGGACGGCGAGCGTCGAACATCGTCGAGCCGCAGTTGACCAGCTGTCGCCCGAGCCGGAAGCCGTAACTGTTCTGCTCGACCTGGCTAGCCTCGAACGGTTCGATGGCGATGGCGCCACTGCGGTGCTGCCGGGCGATCTCAGCGCCAGTCAACAACATGGGGCGCCCGCGATCAACCGGGTGCAGAAATCGCGAACGTGCTCGACACCGCTGCGGCTGTTGTCGAATTCCACGTCACAGGCGATCTCGTCGAGCTTGAACACCCGCTCGTCATCGACGATGCTCACATCCTCACGGGCACGCAGCCGTTGGTGACGCACGGCGCGCTCGCAGCGAACCCGCACGAAGTAGAACCCCAGTTCACGCAGGCGTGGCGCATCCACGGTGTGGTCGCGTAGATCTGCGTTGATGACGACCGCGCCGGCGGGCGTCGTGGCCAGTGACTGCTCAAATCGCTCGACGAGCGCGGTCGGCCTGATGCGCCTGATGTGCTTGGCCAGGTCCAGCATCAGTTGCTGATCCTGCTGATCGGCCGGCTTGGGCTCAGCGATCTCGGAATACAGCCTGTTCTGCAGGTCGTGCAACAGGGCGGCCAGCGCGATGACCCGAGACGGGCGCCCGGCAGCGGCCAGCGACTCGGTCAGCACTGCGGCGGTCGTCGATTTTCCACTGCCCGTCTCGCCCACCAGGCAGATTCGAGCGCGGCCTGGCGCCGGGTCGAGCCGGGTAGCCGTTCCGGCGGCGTCACCTGAGAGCAGCATGCTGGTTCCGCAAGAACGTCAACTTTGACTCGTGTCGCTGGTAATTCTCGATCCCGCGCTCGTCGAAATACGAGTCCATGAGCCCGCGCAGGTGACTCAGGTCCTGCCGAACGCTTTCAAAGGTGGCGCCGGTCAGTGACTGGGAATAGAGGTACTCCATCTCGCACTGGGTCAACTCAGCGGCGCCGGCGACCCGGCCCCCGGACTCGTCGATGACGACGCATTGGTCATAGGCGATGCCGATGACGTTGCCGCTGTCGTGGGCTTCGACAGTGATGTCATACCGGGCCCGGCGGAAGCTCGCGTTCCAGGCGGGCGTGAGGCCCATGACGTCACGGACGTAGGCCTCGAGGTCAGGACCGACCTTGACACCACGATCGCGGATCTCCACCCGCTCGTCGGTGTCCTCGGTGTAGATCTTGCGTTTCACCGTGTGGCGGCCGTCGGTGGTGGGAATGAACGAGACGTAGCCAGCCTCCTCAGCTGGCTCCTCGATGGCGTAGACATGGTTCAGGAAGTCCCATCCCTGGATCTCTTCCCGGAACTCGACATGGAAGCCGGGCAGCCCGTCGGATTCCACCAGCCGCAGGGTGTCGCGCGCCAACGCGTACACGTCCGGGTGGCCGGTGAGGGTGAACTTGTGCTCCAGCTCCACATCGGGCTTGAGGTTCACCCGGAAACACAGGTAGTTCGTGATCTTGAGGAAATGCTCGTCGATCCCCGCCAGCAAGTCGGTCAGGGCTGCGCTGCGCGGCGAAGGCTCACCCGGGAGCCGCAGAAACCGCGCATGACCGTGGTAGATGTCGACCTGTGGGTACAACACCACCGAGGAGGTCAGCGGCGCGGCAGGCCGAAGCAGGCCGATCGGCATGTTGTGGTCCTGATTGAGGATCGCCTCCAAAGACGCTTCCAACCGGTCGATGACGGTTCCGCCGGAATCCAGCACGACGGCATCGGTGGGTGGCCAGTCCGCAAGGTTCAGCGTGTAGCTCTGGGCGCCGTCGGTGGTGGGAGCCAGCGCCGCGACCGGGCAGCGCAGAAGTGTCACCCGCCATTCAGCCGGACGCCGGATCGACGAGCGCAGATCGTGTGAGCCCACCACCAGCCATGCCGCCGGGTCAGCCTCATCGAACACGCTGTCCTTCAATCACTAGAGCCAGGTCGCCGCTGTAGGGCCAGGCAAAAATATCACGAATAGGTACAAATGGGTTAGGAATGTCCCGGACGGGCCGACGTCGCTGGCGCGCCTTGGGCATCGGCGCCTCTTCGGTGCTCGATGCCGCTGTGCACCGCTCTGGACACCGGTCTCAGCGCCACCGCCGCTGCCATAACGATCATTCCCATGAAGAGCCAGCCGTAGTCGGAGAACAGGTCCAGTGATCCGGCGACGAGGAACGGCCCGAGCAGGTGCGGCAATGAGCTGTACATGGACCAGACAGACTGGTTGTGCGCGGTGAGGTCATGCCGGCGCAAGCTCATCGACAGGCCCCAGGTCGCCGCCGAGGCGTACAGGTCGCCGACTGAGAGCGCGACCACCGCCAGCAGCAGGACCAGCACTCCCGCCAACTGCCCGATGGTGGCACTGGCGAAGAACAGCAGGCACGCCAGGCCCACGGCGAGGCCGCCCAGCAGGCCCGCCCGGGTGGCGCCAGGGATGTCGGTTGAGCCGCGGCTGAGCCGAAGCTGAAGCGCGACCGCCACGATGGTGTTGACCGACATCGCCAGCCCGATCAGCCATTGGCGGCTGTGATAGTGGCTCAGGACGAGGAGTGGAAGCCCGATGGTCAGCATGCTGGTGCAGAGGAAGAGGGTTCCGCACAGCAGCCCGACCGCCGCGAACCTTCCTCCCCGCGCCGACAGGCCACTCTGCGGCGCCGACCGGCGGGGGTCTGGGGGCAGCCGGCTGGCCAGGACGGCCGCGACCAGGTGTGAGACGGCGTTGGCCAGAACCACGAGGTAAAGGCTCAGCCGGCTTTGCTGCCCGGTGAGTGCCAGAGCCGCGAACAGCGATCCGATGGCGAAAGCCAGGTTGTACACCGACCGGTTGTACGCCGCGATGCGCACGCGATCGTCGACCGACGCGAAGGCGTACAGGACCACCTTGCGAACCGGGCTCTCCCACCCGTCCATGACCAGCAGGAACACGCTCAGCACCAGAAACGCGGTGAACCCGTGGATCGCCAGGTAAGCGGGGAAAGCCAGCCCACGGAGCAGATGCACCAGGACAAGGCTGCGGCGGTGGCCCAGCCGGTCGGAGAGCCGGCCGAGCGGCACCCGGGTGAGCAGGCTGAGGACGCCGCCCAGGCCTAGCGCCGCGCCGATCTGCGTCGGTGAGACCTCGATCAACCGGAGGAAGAGCACGACGCTGATGGTGAGGAAGCACCCTGTCCCGGCCGAGTCGACGGCGGTGATGAGGGCGTAGGCCCGCTCCTGCCGGGTGGGCGGCAGGAGCTTGGCGAGCGCGGGTAGGACTGCCAAGCGCCGGGCTCCTCTGTGTGCGCCGCTGGACGGCGCTCACCGGAGGAGGCTCTGCACCTACCGAGACATGTTAGAGGAAATCCACTAAATCGCCCATACCGACTTATTAGGTCATCGGGGCGCGGGAGTGAAAGTCACCCGATCAGCCTCCAGCTGTCGCCGGGCCGGTGACCGACCGGCAGCCGAGCAACGAGTTGCCGCCACCGGAGCCGATGTTCACGCCGTAGGCGCACAACTGGTTCGCGCCGGCGGCCAGCTTGACGGTGTAGCTGAACCCGTGCTTGCCGGTGATGCCCCAGGCGCTGTTGACATCGCCGCGCTCGATCGTGGTGGGGCCCCACGCGACATGCTTGGCGTTGCGGTCGATGACCACGCCGATAGCCTGCGAGGTGTTGTTGAAGTCGAAGGTCCAGCCGCTGACCACAGCCTGGGCCCCCTTCACCACTACCGAGTCGAGCCTTCCGATGGGCGAGAGCGACACCCGGAAGCTCGAGCAGCCCAACCGGCTCTCAGAGCCGGGCCCGATGTTGAGCGCGTGCAGGCAGACGGTGCTCGAGCCGGCCGGTAGCCGCACCGAGATGCGGTAACCGTGCAAGCCGGTGCCACGGAAGGCCAGGTTGATGTCGGGACGCGACACGGTGGAGCCGACCGAGCCGGCGAACCTGCCGTTGACATTGGCCACCACCGTCAGCGGGGTGTGCGGAGCGTCGTAGTCAAAGCTCCAGCCGGTGAAGGTGGCCAGGTTCCCCTTCTGGGTGACCGTGCTGATCCCGCCCAGCGGCGATCCGTTCAGCGGCACGCTCTTGCAGCCCAGCTTGGTGTTGCTGCCGGCGCCGACGTTGATGGCGTAGGCGCACACGTTGTTGGCGCCGTTGGCCAGCATCAGCGCCTTGGTGAACCCGTGATTGCCGGTGGCGCCGTAATGGGCGTTGATGTCCCCGCGTGGCTCAGTCGTCTGCACGTAGGTGAACGGCTTGCCGTTGACGTAGAAGAAGATCCGCAGCCCGCTGGACAGGGCATTCGGGTCCAGTGCCCAGCCTCTGACGGTGAGGTAGCGCCCGTGCACCGACCAGCTGCTGACGCCGCCGAACGGGTTGTCGTTGGCGATCTTGCCGCCCGGCATCAGTATCTTGGCCTGCGCGGTCAGCATGTTGGCGATCGGGGAGCCGTACTGGCCGCCCTGGGTCAGGATGGCCACCGCGTACCGGTCGCCGTTGACGTAGCCGGTGGAGTTGAACGCCGGCTGGCCCTGCGGGTTGTCGTTGCCCCAGCCCTGCTTGACGGCGAAGCCGGTGGTGGCGCTCGGGATGCCGAAGAACTGGTACACGCCGTCAGATCCGTACGGGGTCGCGTGGTGCATGGCGTTGCCGAGCCAGTTCCAGACCGCCGGGCGGTGCCGCACCGCGTTGTAGAACCGCACCATTCCGCTGGCGGTGACCCGGGTGGCGCCCCACCAGCCTGGCGACGGCGGTCCCGAGCCGATGTCGGGGACGTTGAGCGCCTGCTCGATCCAGTCGACGATGCCGTCGCCGCCGACCCGGCCGTAGAGCGCGCTGGCGGCGGCGTCGTCGGACTGGGTGATCATCTTGTAGGCAGCGGTCTCGTTCCAGCCCGACATCTGCCCGGTCATCAGCAGCCGGGTCGCGATGAACACCTTCACCAGCGACTCGGAGGCATAGGTGCTGTTGTAGTCGCCGGCGCCGGTGAAGGCCCCGGTCTGGGTGTCCAGCACAGCGATGGAGGACCGGTAGCCCCGGTCATTGGCGTAGCGGACGGCGCTGGCCGCCTGGCTGGCCACCGTTGCCGAGGCCGGCTGGGCCGTCACCACTGGGACCAGGATTCCGAGGACCAGGGCCGCCGTGCTCACGACCGCTGTGAATCTCAACCGCATGATGTGATGCCAATCGTTTCGGGGATGACCGGGCTTTGTTGTCCGGACACCTCTGTTGTCCAAGCCGTGCTGCCCCCGAAGCCGTGCTGCCCTGCCAGTGCTGTGCTGCCAGTGCCGTGTTGCTGCTGTCCTGCCGCTAACGCCGCCCGTTTGACACCACGTCGCTTGACACCACGCCGCTTGACACCACGCCGGTGTCGCCATTGTGCCTGCTTCTGCTAAGCGCTCGGCCCAGGACCGGCTGGCCGGCGGCCAGGATCAGGCCGGCGAGCAGCAACGCGGCGACGCCGGTGACCATGCCTGCCGCCGCATAACCCAGGCCGCCCGCGGCCAGCGCCTCGGCGCCGATGGCGGCGCGCAACGAGGCGGGCTCGAGCAAGCTCATCCGCAGATGCAGTTGCCGCAGCGCCTGCGCGCTTCGGCAGCGGGCGCTCAACAGCACCGCCAGGCCGCGCACCAGTCCGAAGACGGCGCCCACAGCCACGGCCAGCGCCGGCGAGCCGGTCAGGGCCGCCAGCACCACCACCAAATAGGTGGCCGCCGTCATGATGTAGGTGGCGAAGCCGACACCGATCTGCAGCCCGAAGCCGGCCGCGTACAGCCAGCGGCGGTAGCGGGTCAGCCACAGCTCGTTGACCTGCCGGGGGTGCAGAGGCAGTTGGAATCCGGCCAGTCGCCGGTCTGCCGCGAGCGCGATGAGGCAGGCCAGGGCGGCGACCACCAGCGCGGCGGTCCGCTGATCGGCCAGGGGACGCGCCGCCAGGGCAAGCACGCCGCTGGCCGAACCGAGGATCAGGCCGCCCAGCACCGAGCCGAGGACGAACCAGACGGCGGTGAGCCAGTACCGGTTGCCGCGGGAGCGCTCGGACAGCGGGTTGATCGCCGAGATCATCGACAGCCCGCACGGCGACCAGGTGCCGCGCGCTCCGGACACCGCCGCGATCAGCAGCGCGCTGCCCGCCAGCCAGCCGCTCATACCAGCACCGTGTCCGACAGGGGTGCCATGTCGTCGTCCTCAGAGACGGTGCTGCCGCCGATCATGGTCCGTCCCGCCGATCCCGGATTGGCGGCGAACACCGTGTAGGTGTGGGTGCCCGGCAGGTCGGGAAGGATGAAGTCGAACGCGCCCTGCTGAGCGGTGTCACCGTCGGCCGGTCCGGCGTCGTGCTGGGCAGGGTCGTGTCGCACGGTGTCGTAGCGCGTGAAGTCCGAGGACGCCAGGGCAAGGCCGTTCCGAGAGACGCTCAGGGCCAGCCGGGCGGTGGGCCGGTCCGGGTCATAGGCCCACCCGGTGATGCGCACGGTGTCGCCCAGCCGCCGCACGCTCTGGACCTGGCCGACGGCGCCGGCCTGATTGACCCGGACGGCCTGCTGCCCGATCAGCGGGTAGTCGACGCCCTCGGCGCCGTCGTCAGCGGCCATCGCGTAGACCGAGTAGGTGTGCAACCCGGTGCCTGCTGGGATGGTGAGGTCGAAAGCCCGCCGGCCGTCGGAGGAGAGCGGGCCGTCGACCGGGTACCAGTGCAGCACCTGGTCGTCCTCGTGCACCGCCACTGCCGGCTCGGAGCCGTCCTGCCGGTCGTGCAACCAGCCCGTCAGCCGGACGCTGTTGCCGGCGGCCGACACCGACTCGAGCTCACCGGGCAGCGGCGCGGCGACGTAGCCGGCCGGGGTGGCCGTGGCGCTCGTCGTCGACGCGCCCTTGACCATCAGGCTGTGGTTTCCGATCAGGGTGTTACCGGTCCCGCCGCCGATGTTCATCGCGAACACCTTGTAGTTGTGCGCGCCCACCGACGCCTTGAACTGGGCCTTGAACCCGTGCACGCCGGTGATGTTGTAGGCGGAGTTGACGTCCGGTCGGTTGACGCCGGTCCGGATGCCCATCAGCGGCTTGTCGTCCTGATAGATGTTGACCGCGATCGAGGTGGAGGAGGAGTCCCGGTCGAAGGCCCAGCCGGTCAGCACCACGCTGTCGCCGACCGGGTTGGCCGAGTCCAGGTGCCCGATCGGCGCCGTTCCGGCGTTGACGGTGATGGTCTTCCCGCCGATCTGCGGGTTGCCGCTGCCGCCGGCGATGTTCATCGCGTACACGACGTAGGCGTGGCGGCCGGTGCTGGCGGTGAAGGTGACGCTGAAGCCGTGGTTGCCCGAGATGCCCCGGGAGCGGTTGACGTCCGAGCGCGGCAGGCTCGCCTTGATGCCCATCAGCCCCCTGCCGTCCTGGTAGATGTTCACGTTGATCGAGGTGGACGGTTGATCCGGGTCATAGGCCCAGCCCTTGATGGTCACCTTGTTGCCGACGCTGGTGACCTGCTCGACGACACCGACCGGGACCTTGCCGGTCAGGCACGGGGCCGCGTGGCTGGCGGTGTTGTTGTCGGTGGCGCTTGAGGTGCCGCAGGTGCTGCCGTACTGGACCCAGGGCGGGGTGCAGGAGACCAGCCGGCACAGCACCGGCCCGGTCTCCGACCACGGGATCTGGGTGTTGCACTGGCCGTAGCGGAACTGGTTGCAGGCCACCAGGCGCTGGTCGCAGGTGGTCTGGTTGCACCGGCAGGTGTACGCGCCGTCGCGGTAGGCGTTGCAGTCGATGTAGTAGCGGGCGTTGCCGCCGCAGAAGGACGAGCTGTCGGCCTTCCACCAGCCTCCGATGAAGGAATTCGGCGGGCAGGCGTTGTTGCCGCCGTTGATGGTGCAGCAGAACACCGTGTAGCCGTCGGCGCAAGTGTTGTGCGAGCCGCACACCGCGTCGTACGCGCTGGCCGGCCGGGTCAGGTACGTCCACGGGTTCACCGCCAACGCCGCGCCCACCACCGCCGCGCCGCCGAGGAAGCCGCGGCGGCTCGTCCGGGGCCGCTGGCTGCGCTCGGCGACCCGGTTGACGATTCGTTCGGCCAGGCTAGCCGTCATGGCTGCACCTCGATCTGGGAGAGAACGGCGTTTACCTGCTTGGCCAACGGAACGGCCTGTCGATGCGAGCCGATCACCACGTACAGGCAGAAGGGCCGGTTCGCTTCGGTGAAGAAGTGCTGAAAGCCGGCCTGGCCGGCCACCCGGCGTTGCATGCCGCTGGGGTTGAACTGCCCGGGCCGCACCCGGGGCACCCCGACTGGCGCGTACAGCGCGGTGCCCAGGCAGTCGGCGCCGAACTCCAGCAGGGCCACGAACACGTGCTCGGGTCCCATCAGCTCGACCGCGCCGGTGCCGAAGTCACCGCGCGCGGCCGGCAGGGCGAAGTTGGCCAGGTGCAGGATGGGATGGCTCAGCTCGCCGGGCCAGCCGAAGGCGTGCTGCTTGCCCGGTTGCTGCTTGCCGAACTGGCCGGTGTCCACCACCCGGCGGTAGATCCGGCCTTCCCAGCGCGCCGGCAGCCCGACCGCCAGGCCGTGGCCGGTGAGCCGCTTGCCGGCCGGCGCGGTCACCGGCGCTCCTCCTGGTCGACCGGGGCGTACAGGCTCGGATCCTGCGGGCCGATGCCGGCGGTGAGCAGGATCCGGTCGACGTCGCGCTCGCGCCTGCGGTCGGCGTCGGGCTTGCGCGCCATCGCCGGATGCCGGCCGTCTTCGACCGACTGCCGGATCAGGCCGCTGACCTGGCTGAACGAGGTGCCCGAGCCCTCGCCCTTGACCCGGCCGGTGCGGCCGTCGGCCACCACCACGTAGGGCGAGCCGGGCACCTCGAAGTCGGCCCAGGCCTGGCTGGACATCACCAGGTCCACCCCGTCCGGGCACAGCTGCGACAACACCGACGGGCTCTCGTCCTCGGGGCCCTTGGTGACCACCAGCAGCCGGCTGCCCTGCGGAGTGGTCCAGGAGCCGGGCTCGCCGAGCTCATGCCAGAAACCGGTGCAGCCCTCGCAGTTGGAGGACAGGAACGCCAGAATCGTGTCCTGCTCGACGCCGACCGTGCGCACCGAGGTGATCTCACCCTGCAGCGAGATCCCGTCGATGTCGTGGGACTCGGCCCACTCGTCCCGGCCTTCGATGCGCGGGCCGGCGGTCGAGGCGGCCGACGGCTGCTGGATGGAGGCGACGGTGCGGAACGGCGGCGGCCCGGCCTCGGCGCCGCCGTCGAGTTGGTGAAGCCGGCGCAGCACGGCGGCATACCCTCGCAGCAAGCCGGCGACCAGCACGCACAGCACCGCCAGGATGACGGTTTCAATGATCAGCAGCGCGGTCACCCGGCGACCTCCAGCTTGGTGGCGGCTGTGAGCTCAGGCAGCGCCGTCATCACAAGGTAGCCGAGGTAGGCCAGCACGGCGGCGGCCAGCAGCAACGCCGCGGCGGTCACCGGCTGCTGTCCGAACTGGCTGATCAGTGAGCCCGACGGCTGGACGAGGGCGATCAGCCCGGCCAGCGCGCAGCTCAGGTTGACCGCCGTGTGCCAATGGCTGACCGCCACGGGCTTGGCGAAGCAACCGCAGTCCTGCCCCGACTCGATGACCATCATGCGTGCCGAAAGCCCGGCCAGGACGAGATAAGCGACCGCGATCAGAGCGGCCCCGACGCGTCCCCCGACCAGCAGCGCCAGCAGGGCGACCGCCAGCTCGACCGCGCCGGACAGCCGATTCGCCGTCTTGGCGCTGAGCCGCTGGGCGCCGGGGACGCCGGCGGCCGCAAGAGCGGACCGGAGCGGCGCGCGCTGGAGGAGCTTGGCCAGGCCGGCAGCGGCGAGTAAGAGCGCCGCAGCGCTCACCAGACCGATCAACACTGCCCCCACACGTCACAAGTGCTGCGAATAGTAACAAGCACAACACGCGCATCAGCCTTGCGCAACCGGCAAGCCCCGGGTCGCATCGGCAGTGCGCGATCAGCCGTTGCCGACGGCGACCTTGGTGACCCAGAAGTCGCCGTTGGGCTGTTTGACGACGGTGACGTCGATCAGCTTGCCGTTGCCTCGGTAGCCGAAGACGGAGAGGCCGTTCACGCTTTCGCGCGGCAGGTAGACCGCGGTCGTCGAGCCATGGGCCAGCAGGCTGCGGGTGGTCGCGGCCGGCACCGTGCGCGGCAGCACGCAGGCCATCGCCTGCTGGGCGTCTCCGGCGCTCAGCGCGCCCATGTAGGCGTCGGCGGCGTTCTGCGCGACGTCGGCGCCGCCGCAGAGGCTGGCCCCGATGTCGATCGGGCTCGCCGGGGGTCGAGTCAGCGTGGGGGCGATGGCGGCCGGGGTGCTGGCGGCCGGGGGGCTGGCGACGGTCGACGGGCCGGCCGAAGCGGTCGAGGCGCCGGCCGGCGCCGAGGGGCTGGTCGGCGCCGAGGGGCTGGTGGTCGCGGCTGGCGAGTTCGGGTGCTCCTGCGCGGAGCCGCTGTTCGAGCTGCCGCCGCAGCCGGCCAGAGCGAGGGTGAGCAGGACGCCGGCCAGCGCCGACCGCCGATCAAGCAGCATGCGGGGGGAACTCCTTGGGGCAGTCGTGTTTCAGGCAGTCGTGAGACTTCAGGCAGTCGTGAGACTTCAGGCAGTCCTGAGACTTCGCCACGCGGCGGCCCAACCAGCCGGCATCCACGCGTTTCGGGCAAAGCTATAACGCCGCGGGCCCTGGAGCCAGTCGAGACGCTAGTGGCTGACCTTGAGCCCGATCACGCCGCCGACGATCATGGCCACGAACAGCATCTTCTGCGCCGAGGCCGATTCCGCGCCGGTCGTCATCGCGTAGGCCACCGTGAGGACGGCGCCGACTCCTACCCACACGCCGTAGGAAGTGCCGACGGGCAGCGCGCGCATCGCGTAGGCCAGCCCGGCCATGCTCGCGGTCAGAGCGGTGAAGAACACGACCGACGGAGCAAGCCGGCTGAGCCCCTGCGACTTGCCGAGGGCGGTCGCCCACACCGCTTCGAGCACGCCGGACACAACGAGAACGATCCACGACACCACAGCCTCCTGCGGGCCGTCTTGTCGCGTGCCGGGTACGGCGCCCATCGTCCGGAAGCTCCGTGGCGGAAGCTCCCTTCAAAGGTGTCACATCTGCCAAGCCGGAGGCAACGCCGCCGGAGTAGGGCCCGTCGGCCCGGCGCCCGCCCGGGTTCCCGGCCGGCTGTGCGGGCGCTGATCCGGCGGCGATACACTTGCGCCAGACCCCTCGCGTGGCGCTCATCCTGTGAACCTCCCCAGGGCCGGAAGGCAGCAAGGATAAGCAGGCTCTGGCGGGTACGCGGGGGGTCCTTTCCGCGCCGCCCCCGTTCGCCCCAGCCCCGGCTCCCGGCCGAGCCGGTGACTGCGCGGCAGAACCCGAAAGGCCGACAGTGGGAACACGCTTGCAGGGCAGAGTCGCGGTGATCACCGGCGGCTGCAGCGGTGTGGGCCTCGCGGCGGTGAAGAAGTTCCTCGACGAGGGCGCCAAGGTGGTGATCGCCGACGTCAACGCCGAGGCCGGCGCCCCGCTCGCCGAGGAGCTCGAGGCCACCTTCGTCGCCGTCGACGTGACCGACGCCGATCAGGTGCAGGCGCTGTTCCAAACTGCCTTCGACACCTACGGCAGCGTCGACATCGTCTTCAACAACGCCGAGATCATGCCGCTGGACGACCAGTCGATCCTGGACACCGACCTCGACGCCTGGCGGCGGGTGCACGAGGCGAACCTGACCTCGGTCTACCTGTGCTGCAAGGCGGCGCTGCCCTACATGCTGGAGCAGAAACGCGGCTCGATCATCAACACCGCCTCGCTCGCGGCGGTGATGGGCTCGGCTGCCTCGCAGATCTCCTACACCGCCGCCAAGGGCGGGGTGCTGGCGATGACGCGCGAGCTCGGCGTCCAGTTCGCCCGAGACGGGATCCGGGTCAACGCGCTGTGCCCCGGGCCGGTCAGCACGCCGCTGGCGCAGGAGCTCATCGACTCAGACCCCGACGGCGCCGAGCGCGAGCTGGCGCGCATCCCGATGGGCCGGCTCGCCGAGCCGCAGGAGATCGCCTCGGCGGCGCTGTTCCTGGCCTCGGACGAGTCCAGCTTCATCACCGCCTCGCAGTTCCTGGTGGACGGCGGGATCTCCGGCGCCTACCTCCCGCCGATCTAGCGGGTCCACTGCGTCTCGGATTACCAGCTCGTCACGCGAAGCGGCGGCTCTTAGAGCGGTGGTACAATATTTGGTACCACTTGGAGGCCTCCATGTCGATAACCGCGAGCGAAGCGCGCAAGAACCTGTTTCCACTCATCGAGCAGGTGAACGATGACCGCACGCCGGTTGAGATCACCTCGCGGCGCGGTGACGCCGTGCTGATGTCGCGGGCGGACTATGACGCGCTGGAGGAGACCGCGCACCTGCTCCGCTCACCCGCCAACGCTCGCCGCCTGCTTGAGAGCCTGCAGCAGGCGACTGATGGCGATCGCCAGGAGCGTGTGTTGGACCAGTGAGACTGGTGTTCACCTCCCACGGCTGGGAGGACTACAAATACTGGCAGACCGCTGACCGGAACACGCTCAAGCGCATCAATCGACTTATCGAGGACGTGCTGCGCGACCCCTTCACCGGTATCGGAAAACCCGAGCAGCTCCGTCATGCCCTGGCCGGCAGCTGGTCGCGCCGCATCAGCGACGAGCACCGATTGGTGTATCTCGTCGATGGCGAGGACGTCGTGGTGCTGCAGGCGCGCTACCACTACTCCTGATCTCCCCGCCCTGGCCGTGCCCGAACTGGTCGGGCGGCTTCAGATAGCGGGGTCGGTCAGGTGCTCCGGACGCACCGGCACCCGGGTCAAGGCCAGCCCGGTCGCGTCCCGGATCGCGGCCACGATGGCCGGCGTCGATGAGATGGTCGGCGGCTCGCCCACGCCGCGCAGGCCGTAGGGCGCGTGCGGGTCGGCCAGCTCCAGCACGTCCACCTGCATCGGCGGCATGTCCAGGATGGTGGGCAGCAGGTAGTCGGTGAACGAGGGATTGCGCAGTTTTCCCTCGTGCAGCTGGATCTCCTCCATCACCGCCAGCCCCAGGCCCTGGGCGGTGCCGCCGTGGATCTGGCCCAGCACCGCCTGCGGGTTCAGCGCCTTGCCGACGTCTTGGGCGGTGCTGATCTGCACCACCTTGATCAGTCCGAGCTCGACGTCGACGTCGACCACCGCCCGGTGCGCGGCGAAGGCGAACTGCACGTGCGCGGCGCCCTGTCCGGTCAGCGGGTCGATCACGGTGGTCGGCCGGTGCCGCCACTGCACCGTCTCATCGATCGGCTCGTCGCCCAGCCTGCCGCCGCGCTCGGCCAGCCTGGCCAGCACCGCCTGGCAGGCGGCCTGCACCGCGCCGCCGGTGACGTAGGACTGCCGCGAGGCCGACGTGGAGCCGGCCGAGCCGATGCTGGTGTCGGCCGGCAGCACCGTCACCTGGGTGACTCCCAGCTCGGTGCGCACGATCTGCTGCAGCACCGTGACCAGGCCCTGGCCCACCTCGGCGGCGGCGGTGTGCACCGAGGCGACGGGGGTGTCGCCGATCAGCTCCAGCCGCACCCGGGCCGTGGAGTAATCGTCGAACCCCTCGGAGAAACCGACGTTCTTGATGCCGACGGCATAGCCGACGCCGCGCACCACACCCTCGCCATGGGTGGTGTTGGACACCCCGCCCGGCAGCTCGCGCACGTCGCGCGGCCCGGCTTGCGCGGCGTCCGGCATCGGGGCGTCACGGACCCGGCACAGCAGCTCGGCCACCGGCGCCGCCGAGTCCACCAGCTGCCCGGTGGGCATCGTCGACCCCTCGCTCATCGCGTTGCGCAGCCGCAGCTCGACCGGTGACAACCCGCAGGCCTGGGCCAGCTTGTCCATCTGGGACTCGTAGGCGAAACAAGCCTGAACGGCGCCGAAGCCGCGCATCGCCCCGCACGGCGGGTTGTTGGTGTAGGTCACCAGGCAGTCCATGGTGACGTTGGGGATGTCGTACGGGCCGAAGCCCAGTGTCGCCGCGTTGCCGGCCACGGCGGTCGAGGACGAGGCGTAGGCGCCGCCGTCGAGGACGATCTGGGCCCGGGCGTAGACCAGCCGGCCGGAGGAGTCGGCGCCGTGCTCGTAGCGCAGCAGCGCCGGGTGCCGGTGCACGTGGCCGTAGAAGGACTCCTCGCGGCTGTAGACCATCTTGATCGGCCGGCCGGTGCGCAACGCCAGCAGGCAGGCGTGGATCTGCATCGAGACGTCCTCGCGGCCACCGAAGGCGCCGCCCACGCCGGCGAGGGTGAAACGCACCTTGGCGGTGGGCAGTCCGAGCGCGGTGGCCACCTGGCTCTGGTCGGCGTGCAACCACTGGGTGGCGATGTAGAGGTCGATCCCGCCGTCCTCGGCCGGCACCGCCAACCCCGACTCCGGCCCGAGAAAGGCCTGGTCCTGCATGCCCACCTGGTACTCACCGGTCACCACCACCTCGGCGCTGACCTCCGCCGAGCCGCGTTCTATGTGCACCGAGCGCAGCACATTGCCCACGATGGCGTGCCCGGCGACAGGAGTCTCGTGCACCAGCGGCGAACCGGGCGTGCTGGCGGCCACCGCGTCGACGATCGGCTCCAGCACCTCGTACTCGACTGCGATCTTCTTGCACGCCTGCCGCGCGATCTCGGGATGGTCGGCGGCCACGAGCGCCACCGGCTCGCCCTGGTAGCGGACCTCCCGCTCGGCGAGCACCGGCTGGTCGGCGATCTCCAGGCCGTACCGGTTCAACCCGGGGACGTCGGAGGCGGTGAGCACCGCGTGCACGCCGACGGTCTTCAGCGCCTCGGTCAGGTCGATCGAGGTGATCCGGGCGCGCGGATGCGGGCTGCGCAGGGTGGCGCCCCAGAGCATGTCGTCGTGCCACATGTCCGAGGAGTAGGCGAACTCGCCCCGGACCTTGAGGTTGGCGTCCGGGCGCACCGGGCTGGCGCCGATGCCGTCGGCGACCGCGGAGCCGACAGCGGTCTCGGTGGTGGTTCGGGCGCCGGTGCTCATCGCTGGAGCACCCGGGCGCTGGCGGCGCTGGCCTCGCGCGCCAGCCGCCCGACGTCAGAGGTCAGCAGCATGTCCTCGGCCACCACCCCGCGGCCGTTGACCAGCAGCAGCTTCAGCGGCGTCGAGGAGGAGAACGCCCAGGCGAACACGGGGTCGACGCAGCCGGCCTGGCCCAGACCGTCCAGCCGCCAGACCGCGACATCGGCGAGCTTGCCCGGCTCCAGCGAGCCCACCTCGGCGTCGCGGCCCAGGCACTGGGCGCCGCCGATGGTCGCCAACCGCAGCGTCTGGCGGGCGCTCAGGGACTGCGGCCCGCCGCGCAACCGGGCCACCGTCATCGCCGAGCGCAGCTCGTCCACCAGCCGGCCCGCTTCGTTCGAGGCCGCGCCGTCCACCCCCAGCCCGACCGGGACGCCGGCCCTGATCAGGTCCTGGACCCGGGCGCTGCCGGCTCCCAGCCGGCCGTTGGAGGTCGGGCAGTGCGCCACCGAGGTGCCCGTCTCGGCGAAGCTGGCGATCGCGGAGTCCGACAGGTGGACGCAGTGCGCCAGCCAGACGTCCGGGCCCAGCCAGCCCAGGTCGGCCAGGTACTCCGCCGGAGTCCTGCCATAGGTTTGCTGGCAGAACTCGTCCTCGTCAGAAGTCTCGGCGAGGTGGGTGTGCAGCCGGACGCCCTTGCCCCGGGCCAGCTCGGCGGCGTCGCGCATCAGCTCGGCGGTGACCGAGAACGGCGAGCACGGGGCCACCGAGATCCGGGTCATCGCCCCGGCTGCGGGGTCGTGCCACCGGTCGATGGCGGCTTCGGTGGCGATCAGGATCGCCTCGCGGTCCTCCACCACGGAGTCAGGCGGCAACCCGCCGGCGGACTGGCCCAGGTCCATCGAGCCACGGCAGGCCTGGAATCGCACCCCGATCTCCAGGGCGGCGCTGATGGTCGCTTCCAGCAGGTCGCCGCCGGCCTTGGGAAAGACGTAATGGTGGTCGGAGCTGGTGCTGCACCCTGACAGCGCCAGCCAGCCCAGGTTCGCCGAGGCTGCGGCGTGCACGGCGTCGGCGTCGATCCGGGCCCACACCGGGTACAGCTCGCTGAGCCAGCCGAACAGCGTGCTGTCCTGGCCGAGGCCACGGGTCAGCCACTGGTACAGGTGGTGGTGGGTGTTCACCAGCCCCGGGGTGATCAGGCAGCCGGTGGCGTCGAGCAGTTGGGCGCCGGCCCGCAGCTCAGCCGGCGCCGGCCCCGGGCCGACCGCGACGATGACGCTGCCGTCGATCACCAGGTGCCCCTGCGGGTACTCGGTGTCCAGGGCGTCGACGGTGGCCAGGTGACCGCCTTCCAGCACGATCATCGCGGGCCCGCCGCCGACCGCGCGGCCGCTGCCGCCTGCACCGCCTCGATGATCTGCTGGTAGCCGGTGCACCGGCACAGGTTGCCGGCCAGCGCCTCCCGGATCTCGGCGACCTCAGGGTTGGGCCGGCGGGCCAGCAGGTCGTGGGTGGCCACGATCAGGCCGGGGGTGCAGAAACCGCACTGCACCGCCCCGGCGTCGATAAAGGCCTGCTGCACCGGGTCAAGCTCGGCGCCGCCGGTGGCCAGCCCCTCGACGGTCCGGACGTCGCGGCCCTCGGCCTGGCCGGCGGCCACCAGGCAGGCGCACACCGTCACGCCGTCCAGGTAGACCGTGCACGAGCCGCACTCACCCTGCTCGCAGGCGTTCTTGCTGCCGGGCAGGCCCATGCGCTCGCGCAGCACGTAGAGCAGGCTCTCGCCCTCCCAGACGTCGTCGACCTGACGGGCCTCGCCGTTCACCGTCGTGTTCAGGCGCATGCGCGGTACTCCTGCCAGGCCCAGCCCAGGGTCCGGCGAGCCAGCACGGCCAGCGCCTGCCGCCGGTAGCGGGCAGTGCCCCGGACGTCGTCGATCGGAACGGCGGCCTGGGCCACCAGCTCGCCGAACCGGCTCGCCACGTCCGGGCCCAGCTCGGCCCGGGACTCCCAGCCGCCGGCCGAGGCCAGCTCGCCGGCCAGGAACGCCTCGGCCGCGGGGGCGCGCAGGGGGGTCGGGCCTGCCGAGCCGATGCCGGTGCGCACCGACTGAGTCTGCGGGTGCAGGGCCACCGCGAACGAGCAGACCGCGATCACCATGGCGTTGCGAGTGCCCACCTTGGCGAACTGGCACGGTCCGGCGCCGGAGGGGATGCGGACGCTGCGGATCAGCTCGTCCGGGGCCAGCGCCGAGCGCTTGGGCGCGAGGTAGAACTCATCGACTCCGATGAGCCGGCTGCCGCGGGCCGAGGCCACCTCGACCACTGCGTTGAGCGCCAGCAGCACCGGGTGGCTGTCACCGGCCGGTGAGGCAGAGCCCAGGTTGCCGCCGATGGAGCCGCGGTTGCGGATCTGCGGTGAGCCGATCGTCCGGCTGGCCATCGCCAGCCCGGGCAGCCGGTCGCCCAGCTCGGCGATCACCCGGGCGTAAGGCAGCGTGGCGCCCAGCACCAGGTGGTCGCCGTCGACGGACCAGTCCGCGAGCTCGGCGATCGGGTTGAGGTCCAGCAGCGCCTCGGGGCGGCGGCGGTCGAAGTTGATCTCGACCATGAGGTCGGTGCCGCCGGCCAGCGGCGCGGCGGCGGGCAGCTCGGCCTTGGCCGCCAGGGCGTCGGCCCAGGACTCCGGTCGAAGGAAATCCACCGGCCACCCCCTCTCTTTCAGCGACGATAGCCGCGTTCCGGTCACCGCGGAACGCTTATGCGGCCGACCCAAGCGCGTGTCAGGACCAGACCGGCCCTGCCTCCGGCGCGTCCTCGGCCAGCACCTGGCCCTCGATCAGGCCGTAGGGCCGGTCCGCGGCCAGGTACACCTCCTGGTCATTGGGCAGGCCGAACGGGCTGAGGTCGACGAGGAAGTGGTGCTTGTTCGGCAACGCCAGCCTGACCTCGCAGACCTCGGGCGCCTCGGCCAACACCCGCGAGCCCATCGCGAACAGGCTCTGCTGCAGCGAGTAGCTGTGGGTGTCGACGAAGGCCTGGATCAGCGCCTGCCGGGCGCGCTCGTGCGCCGCCGCCCAGTCGCAGTCGGCGCCGCGGAACCGCCACCGGGCCTCGACGCTGGTGGCCAGCATCCGGTCGGTGGTCTCGGCCAGCGTGGTGTAGGAATCCTTGGCGAAGCCCCAGAACTCCGAGCCGGTGGTGTTGAGCAGGGTGAGCTCGCGCAGGCCGCCGAGCACCCAGCTGCCTGACTGCTCGTCGTGCACCACCGTCACGGTCCTGACCTCGCCGCCGGAGCGGACCAGCGAGTGCGGCCCGACCGGGCTCCAGCCGTAGCTGTCCACCTGCACCTGGGCGCGCGTGATGGCGGGCCGGCCTTCGACGAAATGCCGCGCCAGCGCCAGGGCGAACACCTCGGGCTCGACGCCGCCGAGCTTCTGGGCCAGGGCGTAGACGGTGTTCTTCTGGGTGTCGGTCGGCAGCACCTGATCGTTGGCGCCCGACAGGTGCACCTCTTCCATGTCACCGGACAGGCTGATCGAGACGTTGAAGTCGGAGATGGCGTGCGGGCGCCGGCCGCGGTCGATGCGCACCACCCGCACCTCGGCCTTGCCGTAACGGTTCTCGCCCAGGACGGCCATCAGCTGCCGCGGTAGGTCGAGTAGGCGAACGGGCTCAGCAGCAATGGGACGTGGTAGTGCTGGCCGGCGCCTTCGACGCGGAAGGTGATGACCACCTCGGGGTAGAAGGCCTGCGGGCCGAGGTAGCTCTCGGTGTCGAACACCAGCCGGTAGTGCCCGGCCGCCAGCCCCGGCGACAGGTCAGCGATCCGGCCGTCGGCGCCGGTGACCCGCTCTGCCATCGCCGTCCACCCCGACTCCGCGCGCTGTTCCAGCCGCACCGGGACGCCGTGCGCCGGCCGGCCGAGCACAGCGTCCAGCACGTGAGTGGACAGACTCATGATGCGCTCCTTTGCTCGCTGGCTCGCTCGGCCGGTGTCACACCAGTCTGCAGTATCCAGTGCTGCGGTTTGGTGCCTGATCAAGAGCAGGTGAGAGCCCGTGGACGACAATATGCGATTTGGTTGGCGCTCGGCTCTGCTGCCCATCTCGCCTGGGTGCTGAGAGCGGCAGCTTAGGTGAGACGGAGCATGACGTGCGCTAGCGTTGTGCCTTCGAATCAAAAGGGAGGTCAGGAATGCGACGGGCGATACGCACACCGCCGCGGAGGTGGATTAAGGCAGCGCGTACTGTTATATTGGTCGCCTACCGATACCGGCATCTTATCGTCGTGATCGCAATAATTGATTCGATATTCGGCATTGCTGGTCTGATTAAGTCTATCCATACGCCAGTTGGCCCGTGGATGACTAGCTTAAATGTGGTGTCCACGCTCGCGCCCATATACGCATATCTATATTGGGTTGCGCTACGTCGGCCCTGGCCGTCACGGTTTCTGAGATACGTCGGAGAACAGCGAATTTACGTGCCAGGTGACTTCGTTGAATCTAACGTCACAGTGACGGACTTTGGCGACGGCATTCCGGAATTGGCAATAGAGGTCTACGACGATGTCATGCGTAACGGTCTCGAACGCCGGCCGTCACAGCAAGAACCGCTGCCTGGCCTAGGCGATAATACTGGTCAAGCCCAGCAGCCTAGTCCCGATGTTGTAAAACCGGTGGATCTTGAGTCAAGCATCAATGAAGATCAGTGGAAGCTTGCCAGCTTGGTCGTCCCTGCCGCTACAGCGTTAGCCGTAGCTCTCATTGCAGCTTTGATTCCTGTATACCTAGCGACCCGGCAGAGCCCAGCCAGTCTAGATTGCGCCGACATACGTTCCAAGACTGCCGAGCTGTACTATTCACACCCACTTGCGGTTGTACCGTATGCAGCTAGCTCGCAGGAAGAGAAGCAGTGTCAGATCAATGAGTATGAAGAACAGCTCAAGAATCCGTAGAAGCGGGTAAAGGAACAACTCACCCCTAGCTGGCCCCGACATAAATTGTCAGTTTACCCTCTGACTCTTTTGGGTTCTTCGTTTGCGGGTTAGCATGCGGTTACCCCGATCCATCAATCTACGTGACCCGGCATGATCGCTGAGTCGTAAACGTTGATGTAGCCGTCGCTGGGCTGTATTCCACGGCGTAGCGGTGGGAGCTTAGCCGTTGGGCAGTCGTCAGGCAGGAATCCGTGACTGAGACTGGTTGCACAACGGCCTATGACTCCTAATGCTGCTTATGGCAAGTATGTGGAACTTGGCAAACTCCACTCATGCGGCTGCATCAGGCGCGCTCAGCGAAACGCCTTCGCCAGCCGCAGCCGGACGATCTTGGCCAGCTCTGCGCGCACCACCTCGCGCTCGGCGACCGGGTCGTTGCGCAGCCGGGAGCGCAACGCGCCCAGCATCGTCTCGGCCGACAGGCCGGTGGCGCAGATGAGAAAGACGTGGCCGAAGCGCTGCTCGTAGGCGCGGTTGGCCTCGGCCAGCTCCTGGCGCACCCGGTCACCGGCGCGGGCGGCGCCGGCCTGCTCCTGACGGGACCAGCCGTCGGCCCGGCCGTCGGAGGCGGCGCGCTCGCCGATCCGGGGATGGCCGGCCAGCGCGGACTCCAGCTCGGACCAGTCCAGCCTGGCCAGCAGCGCGTCCGAGGCGGCGGTGAGCCGGTCCAGCCGGGCGTACGGGCGGCCGCTGACCAGGCCTGAGACCCACCGCTTGCTGGCGCAACAGGGCATCAGCTCCGCGGCGGCGTCGGCGGCCGGCGCCGCGTCGAGCTCGGCCACCGCGATCGGGCCGATCTGCGCAGGGTCCACCTCGCACCACCCCTAACCCAACCTCACCCGCCTGGGCACCAAACCTAGCGCGACCCCGGCGAAAAGGGCGCGGACGTGTTGGGATGGGCCGATGACCGATCTGCTGCTGCGCGCCCGCCGGATGATCACCGCCGAGGGCGAGCGGTCCGGCGCGGTGCGAATCAGCGGCGGCCGGATCACCTCGGTCGACAGCTTCGACGCCCCGGCCGGCGCCGGCCCGGACGGCTCAGCGGTCACCGAGGTGGTGATCGCCGAGGACTGCGTCCTGCTGCCGGGGCTGGTGGACTCGCACGTGCACATCAACGAGCCCGGCCGGACCGAGTGGGAGGGCTTCGCCTCGGCCACCGCCGCGGCGGCGGCCGGCGGGATCACCACGGTGGTCGACATGCCGCTCAACAGCATCCCGCCGACGGTCGACCTGGCGGCGCTGCGGGTCAAGCAGCGGGCTGCCGAGGGCAGGGTGCACGTGGACGTGGCCTTCTGGGGCGGCGCCGTGCCGGCCAACTGCGCCGAGACCGCCGGCGGAGACGACCTGCACGAGCTTCACGATCTTCACAGGGCCGGGGTGGCCGGTTTCAAGTGCTTCCTGCTCGACTCCGGTGTCGAGGAGTTCCCGCCGCTGGACCGAGCCGGGGTGATCGCGGCGATGAGGCGGATCGCCGCCTTCGACGGCCTGCTGATCGCCCACGCCGAGGACCCGGCGGTGATCGCGGCGGCGCCCCAACCGGCCGGGCGCAGTTACCGGTCCTTCGTGGCGTCCCGGCCGCCGGATGCCGAGACCCAGGCCATCAGCTGGTTTCTGGACGCGGTGCGCCAGACCGGCTGCCGGGCGCACCTGGTGCACCTGTCCAGCGCCGCGGCGCTGCCGCTGATCGCCGCCGCCCGCGGCGAGGGGCTGCCGGTCACGGTGGAGACCTGCCCGCACTACCTGAGCCTGGCCGCCGAGCAGGTGCCCGACGGCGCGACCGAGTTCAAGTGCTGCCCTCCGATCAGGGAGCAGGCCAATCGGGAGCAGCTGTGGCAGGCCCTGTCCGACGGCCTGATCGACTGCGTGGTGTCAGACCACTCGCCGTGCACCGCTGAGCTCAAGCGCCGGGACACCGGCGACTTCGCCGCGGCCTGGGGTGGCATCGCCTCGCTCCAGCTCGCGCTGCCGGTGACCTGGACGCAGGCCAGCAGCCGGGGCCACACCCTCGGCGAGCTGGTCGGCTGGATGGCGGCCGCTCCGGCGCGGTTGGCGGGCCTGGCCGGCAAGGGCGCGATCGCGGCCGGCTACGACGCCGACTTCGCCGTCTTCGCCCCGGAGCAGAGCTTCACGGTGGACCCCGCCCGGTTGCGGCATCGCAACCCGATGACGCCCTACGCCGGGGCTAGGCTGCGCGGCGTGGTGAGAGAAACCTGGCTGGCCGGCGAGCGGATCGACGGGCGCCTCCCGCGGGGCCGGCTGCTACGCCGCTCGGAGTCCCGGTGAGCGGCCAGACAGTCGAGTTCCGCACCCTGGCCGACCTGGCCAACCGGGTGCTGGGCGGCGCGGTGGTCTGGGCCAACGACGACTTCTTCGCCAGCGCGCACAACCTAATCAACCCCGGCCCGGCCCGGCACGACCCGGCCGCCTTCGACGCCCGGGGCAAGGTCTATGACGGCTGGGAGACCAGGCGCCGGCGCGATGGCCTGGCCGCGCCAGACGAGGTGATCCTGCGGTTGGCCACGCCCGGCGTCGTCCGGGGGGTGCTGATCGACACCAGCCACTTCACCGGCAACTTCCCGCCCTACGCCTCGGTCGAGGCCGTCGCCATGCTCGGCTACCCCTCGGCCGAGCAGCTGCGGGCGGCGGCCTGGACGCCGCTGCTGGCCAAGTCCGAGCTGGCCGGCGACACCGAGAACGGCTTCGCGATCTTCGCCGAGCAGCTGAGCAGCCACGTCCGGCTGCGGATCTATCCCGACGGCGGGGTGGCCCGGTTCCGGGTGCACGGCGATCCGCTCGGCGATCCGCGGTTCCTGGGCGGGCGGGTCGACCTGGCAGCCACCCTCAACGGCGGCCGGATCACCGGCTGCAGCGACCGGTTCTACTCCGCGCCGTCCAACGTGCTGGCTCCCGGCCGTTCGAGCGTGATGTCCGACGGCTGGGAGAACGCCCGCCGCCGCGACGACGGCAACGACTGGATCGAGGTCGAGCTGGCCGGCGCCGGGCAGTTGCACCACGTCGTGATCGACACCTCCCGCTTCGTCGGCAACGCCCCCGGCGCGGCGATGCTCAGCGACGCCGAGACCGGCGAGCAGCTGCTGCCGCGCACCCGGTTGAGCCCCGACACCGAGCACCGGTTCAAGATCGGCTCCTCCACCCCGGTGCGCCGGGTGCGCCTGGACGTCTATCCCGACGGCGGCGTCTCGCGGCTGCGGGTGGTCGGAGAGCTCAGCGGCCAGGCCCGCGCCGAACTCGGGCGCCGGTGGCTGGCACTGCTGCCGGACGAGGTCGCCGCCGGCATCGTCGCCGACGAGCTGTTCGACTGAGGCCGGCGATGAGCTCGGGATCAGATCCCAGACCCGCGCCGGAACTGGCGGCCGAGCTGGCCGGCCGGCTGGACGCGCTGCTGGCCGACGACGACGCCGAGCGGGCTCGGCGCTACCCGGGACCGTCGGCTGACCGGCAACCGGTGCACACCGCCTACGTGCCGGCTGACCGGTTCTCAGCCGAGACCCCCCGGCACTGGGGCGAGGCCGCGCTGCGCGCCCTGGACGAGCACGGCCCGGTGCCCGGCTTCGACGAGGCCGAGCACCTCAAGGTCCGGGCCAAGCTCGCCCGTGAGCCGGTCGAGGACCTGCGGATCGACTTCGAGGACGGCTACGGGATCCGCCCGGACGAGGTGGAGGACGCCGCCGCGGTCTCGGCGGCCGCGGCCCTGGCCGAACTGATCAGCGCAGGGGCCGCGCCGCCGTTCACCGGCCTGCGGATGAAGTCCTTGGAGCCGGCGGTCCGCCGTCGCGGTCTGAGCACCCTGACCCTGTTCCTGGACACGGTGCTGTCGCGGGCGGCGCTGCCGGCCGGCTTCCGGATCACCCTGCCCAAGGTCAGCTCGGTGCGACAGGTGCAGGCGATGGCGCAGTGCTGCGCGGCGTTGGAGTCGCGGTTCGGCCTGGCTGACGGGCAGCTGCGGTTCGAGATCCAGATCGAGACGCCGCAGGCCATCCTCGGCTCGGAGGGCGTGGCGCTGGTGGCGCCGATGATCACGGCGGCGGCCGGCCGCTGCGCCGGGCTGCATTACGGCGCCTATGACTACAGCGCCTCGCTGGGCATCGCCGCGGCCTTCCAGTCGATGGCGCACCCAGCGGCTGACCATGCCAAGGCGGTGCTGCAGGTGGCGGCCGCCGAGACCGGCATCGCGGTGTCCGACGGCTCCACCAACGTCCTGCCGGTGGGCGACACCGCCGCGGTGCGCCAAGCCTGGCAACTGCACGCCGACCTCGTGCGGCGCTCGCTGGAACGCGGCTTCTACCAGGGCTGGGACCTGCACCCGGCCCAGCTGGCGAGCCGGTACGCCGCGACCTTCCGGTTCTTCACCGACGGCCAGGCCGCCGCCCAGGCCCGGCTGGCCGCCTACTCGGCCAGGCTGGAGACCGGCATCGCCGACGAGCCGGCCACCGTCCGGGCGTTGACGGACTACCTGGCCCGCGGCGTGGCCTGCGGGGCGATAGCCCAACCCTCCTGATCTCGGCGCCGAGGCGGCTTCGGCGGCCCAGGGCTGACGGTAGGGTTGCCCGGTGGCATTGGCGTTGTATCGAAAGTACCGCTCGGCCGACTTCTCCGAGGTGATCGGCCAGGAGCATGTGACGGCACCGCTGATCCAGGCGTTGACGGCCGGCCGGATCAATCACGCGTACCTGTTCTCAGGCCCCCGGGGCTGTGGCAAGACCTCCAGCGCCCGGATCCTGGCCCGGTCGCTGAACTGCGAGCAGGGCCCGACGCCGACCCCGTGCGGGGTGTGCTCGTCCTGCGTGGAGCTCGCGCCCAACGGCCCGGGCTCGATCGACGTGATCGAGATCGACGCGGCCAGCCATGGCGGCGTCGAGGACGCCCGTGACCTGCGGGAGCGGGCCTACTACGCGCCGGTGCGCGACCGCTACAAGGTCTACATCATCGACGAAGCGCACATGGTCACCAACCAGGGCTTCAACGCGCTGCTGAAGCTGGTCGAGGAGCCGCCGGATTTCCTGGTCTTCATCTTCGCCACCACCGAGCCGGACAAGGTGCTGCAGACGATCCGCTCGCGCACCCACCACTACCCGTTCCGGCTGATCCCGCCGTCGGTGCTGCGGGCGCATCTGGAACGGATCTGCCAGTTCGAGCAGGTGACCGTCGAGCCGACGGTGTTCCCGCTGGTGGTGCGGGCCGGCGCGGGCTCGGCCCGGGACGCGCTGTCGGTGCTGGACCAGCTGCTGTCCGGGGCCGGCGCCGAGGGCGTGACCTACGCCCGGGCGGTCGGGTTGCTCGGCGTCACCGACTCCGCGCTGCTCGATGACATGACCGACTCGCTGGCCGTCGGCGACGCGGCCGGGGTGTACGCCACCATCGACCGGGTGGTCGAGGCCGGCCACGACCCGCGCCGGTTCGCAGCCGACCTGCTGGACCGCTTTCGGGACCTGATCGTGCTGGACGCGGTGCCCGACGCGGTGGACAAGGGCCTCATCGACTACGCCGGTGACCAGGCGCTGCGGATGACCGACCAGTCCCGCCGGATCGGGGTGGCCACCCTGGTCAGGTTCGCCGACATCACCCACACCACGTTGACCGACATGCGGGGCACCACCTCGCCCAGGCTGATGCTCGAGCTGCTGTCAGCCCGGATGCTGCTGCCCGACGCCTCCTCGGACTCGGCGGCGTTGCTGCAGCGGCTGGAACGGCTGGAGCGGCGGCAGGGGATGGCGGTTCCGTCCGCCGCCAAGGCCGAGCCGGCAGCGGCGCCTGCGCTCGCGCGTGCGTCAGCCGCCCAGCAGCCGCCGAACGCCGAGCTAGGTAAGGCCGAGCCACCGCGAGCGGGGCCGAGGGCGGCGCCGTCAGCTCCCGCGCCCGCGCCAGCGCCGTCAGCTCCTGCGCTTGAGCAGTCAGCGCCCGAGCGGGCGCCGTCAGCTCCCGCGCCCGCGCCAGCGCCGTCAGCTCCCGCGCTTGACCAGTCAGCGCCCGAGCAGCCCGCGCCTAAGCAGTCAGCTCCCGAGCAGTCCGCGCCCGCGCAGACAGCGCCCGCGCAGTCCGCTCCCGCACCTGAGCAGTCCGCCCCCGTGCCTGAGCAGTCAATCGAGCAGCCCGTCCCCAGTACGACTGCCGGGATAGAACAGGGCGCGGTCGCGAGCGAGCCGGCCGCGCCCGAGCCGGTTCTCGCCGTGGTGGCCGAGCCGGCCGTGCAAGACGCGGCACCGGACTCCAACGCGTTACGGCAGCTGTGGCCGGAGGTGCTGACCGCGCTGCGGGACCGGAGCAGGGTCAAGTGGGCGATGATGAACGAGGTGGTGATCGCCTCCGTCGAGGGCGAGGTGGTCACCCTGCTCGCGCCGGCGGGGCTGGCCCGTCGCATCGCTGACGAGAGCAACCTGTCTGTCCTGCGGGAGGTTCTGCAGTCGGTGGTCTTCGGCCACTGGCAGCTCGTGATCACTTCGGCGGCGCCTTCCAATGGCGCGCCTTCTCCTGGCGAGTCTGTCAACGGCGCCAGCGCCCGGGCTTCGGAGGAGCCTGCGGCCGGAAGCGAGCAGGCGCCCGAGCCGGCGCCGCGAACCCGGCCCGAGCGTGCCGGCCGTCCGGCGCGCACGGCTCCTGCCGCTCCTGCCGCGCCTTCAGAGGCGGCTGCCCAGACGCAGCCACCGGCTGTCGACGACGACGGCGTGGACGAGGAGTCCGACGAGGTGCACGGCTCGCGGCGTGCCGGCGGCGACGCCGAGGCTGCCGCCCTCGAGCTGTTGCAGACCAGCCTGGGCGCGCGTCCGATCGATGCTCCCTGACCGCCAGGGGTCGGCACACCCTTGAGGATCTGCTTCGTCTGCACCGGCAACATCTGCCGATCGCCCACCGCCGAGGTGGTGTTGCGAGCCCGGCTGGCCGAGGCCGGACACGCTGACCAGGTGGTCATCGACAGCGCCGGCACCGCCCCCTGGAACGCCGGCAAGGACATGGACCCGCGGGCTCGACAGGCGCTGTCCCGACGCGGCTACCCGGCGCCGTCGCACGTCGCGAGGCAGTTTCTGGCCGCGGACTTCGCCGGCCGGGACCTGGTGATCGCGCTGGACGCCGGCCACCTGGCACGGCTGGCCCAGCTGGCCCGGCTGACCGCCGACCCGGCTGACGCGGCGGGTTCGGTCAGCCTGCTGCGCAGCTTTGACCCGGCCGCGGTCGCCGCCGGCGAGCTGGACGTGCCTGACCCCTACTACGGCGACGAGGGAGAGTACGAGGCCGCGCTGACGCAGATCGAGGCGGCCTGCGCCGGCTTGGCGCGACTGCTGGGCGACCGGCTCGATGGCGGCGGAACTGACAGTGCCGAGCGTTAGGCTTGCGGCGAATCGGTGAGAGCACCGGTGTTCGGCTCGAGTACTCCCAGAGAAGAGATCGACGTGCGACCAGGTGGCCAGCCCAACATGCAGCAGCTGATGAAGCAGGCGCAGAAGATGCAGCAGCAGCTTGCCGACGCTCAGGCCGAGTTGGCCGACACCGAGGTGGACGGCTCCGCCGGCGGCGGCCTGGTCAGCGCCAAGGTGAGCGGCAGCGGCGAGCTGTTGGCGGTCACCATCGACCCGAAGGCGGTCGATCCGGACGACGTCGAGACCTTGCAGGATCTGGTGGTCGCCGCTGTTCGGGACGCCACCCGGCGGGCCGGCGCGCTCGCGGCCGACAAGCTCGGCCCGCTGACCGGTGGCGTGGGCGGCCTCGGCGGGCTGGGCATCCCCGGCCTGTGATGTACGAGGGCGCGGTCCAGGATCTGATCGACGAGCTCGGCCGGCTGCCCGGCATCGGTCCCAAGAGCGCGCAGCGGATCGCCTTCCACCTGTTGGCCGCCGAGTCGGTGGACGTCGACCGGCTGGCCGCGATCCTGCGCCGGGTCAAGGCCGAGGTGAAGTTCTGCCGGGTCTGCGGAAACGTCACCAACTCCGACGAGTGCCGGATCTGCCGCGATCCACGCCGGGACCCCACCGTGATCTGCGTGGTCGAGGAGCCCAAGGACGTCATCGCGGTGGAGCGGACCCGGGAGTTCCGGGGCCGCTATCACGTGCTGGGCGGCGCGATCAGCCCGATCGACGGCATCGGCCCGGACGACTTGCGGGTGCGTGAGCTGTTGCAGCGGCTGTCCGACGGCACGGTCACCGAGTTGATCCTGGCCACCGACCCGAACCTCGAGGGCGAGGCGACCGCCACCTACCTCGCCCGGCTGATCAAACCGATGGGCGTCACCGTGAGCAGGCTGGCCAGCGGCCTTCCGGTGGGCGGTGACCTTGAGTACGCCGATGAGGTGACCCTCGGGCGGGCTTTCTCCGGCCGGCGGGCTGTCGAGTAAGCGATGAGCCCCGAGCGCAGGGGTGTGGCAGGGGAGCCGCCCCGGTGGCCGGTCCCGGGCTCGCATCCGTCCGCTCCGCCGCCGGCCTGGCCGGTCCGTCACCTGCATCCGCTGCCGTTGCCTGAGCACGCCCCCGCTCCACCGGCTGCCGCCCGGCGTCGTTCTCGCAGCTGGCGGTTGGCGCTGGCCGCGCTGCTCTCGGCTGTGCTGGGAGTCGGCCTGGGCCTGTCGGCGGCCGACCGGCACGCCGCGCGGTCGGGCCCCGAGGCAGTCGCCCGCGGCTACTTCCAGGCTCTGGCCGACGGGGACGCGCCGGCCGCGCTGGCCTACGCCGCGTCCCCACCGCGCGGGCAGTGGCTGACCAGCGTGGTGCTGCGGCAGCAACTGCAGGCCGCCCCGCTCGCCGACATCTCGGTGCTGCCCGCCAGCCGGGCCGGCGCCACGGCCACCGTCGAGGTGCGCTACCGGCTGCTGTTCGGCTCTGGGCCTCGATCGGTCACCGACACGGCGCGGCTGGTGCGGCGCGGCTCGTCCTGGTGGCTGAGCAGGGTGACCAGCACCGTGCGCGTCACCGCCGGCGCGCCGGGCGCTGACCGGCTGCGGCTGGCCGGCCGCAGGCTGCCCGCAGCGGCTGTCGCGCTCTTTCCGGGCGCGCTGCCCCTGGCCGCTGACCCGCCGGCGTTGCAGGTGCTCTCTGACGGCTTGGCCGCCGGCGCCGCCGATCAACCGGTCCTCCGGCTGGCCGATCCGCCGCTCCTGGCCAGGGTGAGGGTGTCGATGTCATCGGCGCTGCGCGCGCAGGTCGAGCGGGCGGTCGACCGGTTGCTGGCTGACTGCCTGACCTCAGGCTCGAACGACCCGTTGTGCCCGGCGCCGGGGTCAGACCGGCCGGTGCCCGGCTCGCTGCGCGGCAGCGCGCCGCCGATCGCCGCCGTCAACCCCCGGATCGCGTTGGGGCAGTCGGACTCCGGCGTGATCAGCGTCCGCGCGGAAGTGCCGGTGCAGGGCAGCTGGAAGGTCTGGGACTTCGAGAACCAGGTGGTTCAGCGGCGCGGCAAGGTCACCGTCGCCCTCAGCGCGCGGATCGCTCTGGACCGTCCCGCCCAGGCGTTCTGGAACCCATCGTGAGGCGGCGGCCCGGGGCAGCGCTGACGGCGGTGCTGACGGCGGCGCTGACGGCGGCGGCTGTGCTGACGCTGCCGGCGCCGGCAGCGGCCGCCCCGGGCCCGTCAGTCGCCCCGCAATGGTGGTTCGACTCCTGGGACGTCCATTCGCTGTGGGCCGCGGGCGCGGACGGCCGGGGGATCACGGTCGCGGTGATCGACTCCGGCGTGCAGGCCGACATCCCCGAGCTGCGCGGCAAGGTGCTGCCCGGCGCTGACTTCATCGGCAACGGCAGCGACGGCCGCACCGACTATGACCGCTCCGAGTTCTCCCACGGCACCGCGATGGCCTCGCTGATCGCGGCCAGCAGGGGCTTCGCGGGCATCGAGGGACTGGCGCCGGCGGTGAAGATCCTGCCGGTCGCAGTGCCGCTGGTGAACGTGATCCGGCGGGGCGAGCCACCCGAGGACAGCACCTCCAAGGCGATCAGGTCCGCCGCCGACCATGGCGCGCAGATCATCAGCATGAGCCTGGGCGGTCCGCGCTTTGAGGCCCGGCACTCCACGCCGTGCCCGCAAGACATCCAGGACGCGGTGCTGCACGCGCTCGGCAAGGGCGCGCTGGTGGTGGCCGCGTCGGGCAACTCAGCCGACTCCGGCAGCCCGGTGGAGGAGCCCGGCGTCTGCCTCGGCGTGCTCTCGGTGGGCGCGGTGAACGCCCAGCTGGCCGTCACCGACTTCTCTTCCCGCCATCGCTACCTGGGCGTGACGGCGCCGGGCAGAGACATCGCGACGCTGACCCGCGAGCCGGGCTCCGCATTCGCCGAGAGCGGCACCTCGCACGCCACCGCGCTGACCTCGGCGGCGCTGGCCCTCATCTGGTCCAAGCACCCGCGCGAGAGCGCTCGCCAGATCCTGAGCCGGCTGCTGGCCACCGTCACCGACCGCGGGCCGAAGGGGCGTGACACGCAGTACGGGTTCGGCGTGATCAACCCGGCTGCCGCCATCGCCGCCGGCCCTGCGGTCACGACCGGTCCGAACCCGGTGCTGGACGCCGCCGCGCCACTGCTCGCGCTGAGGCGGGCCCGCGCGACGCCGCCCAGCCCAGTGGCGGTCGCCAGCCGGCCGGACGCGGCGCTGGGCGAGTACCGGATCGGCGCACGGCCGGCGGAGCTGGGCCCGAGCGTCTACCTGCCGGCGGCCGGATCGGCGGTGTCCGGTGTCCTGTCGCTCGTCCTGCTGATAGCCGCCGTTAGGCGCAGGCGACGGCGGCGAGCCACCGCTGCGCTGAGCGCGTGACGGGCGGCTCCGCGATGCCGGCTCGGCAGACCGGCAAGCCGCAGCCGAGACGGCGGCCGTTTCCTGCGGCCGGTCCACATCGAGGACGTCTCCGAGGCCTGGCTGTTTAGGCACCCCGCTGCTTGTTGAACGGTCGGAAACGCCTCGTGTCTCTACAGTTACTCGCTGTCACTGCCGAGTGCAACCCCGCAGTGCCAGCATTGCGCTGACGTGCCGGCGGGTTTGTCCGAGTAGTCACCGGGTTCGGGCGATCCGGTTCACCGCGCTCATCACCGCGCGCAGCGAGGCGCCGACGATGGACTCGCTGATCCCGACGCCCCACAGCACCTCATCGCCGACTTCGATCTCCAGGTAGGCGGCCGCCTCGGCGTCCCCGCCCGAGGACAGCGCGTGCTCGGAGTAGTCCAGCACCCGGACGCCGATCCCGCCCAGACCCATGTCTTGCTCGGAGATCGCGCTGCAGAACGCGGCGATGGGCCCGTTGCCCACGCCCGAGACCGGCCAGTCGCGACCGAAGGCGTTGACCACCGCGCGCACCCGGGCCACGCCCTCCTCGGAGGAGGTGGTGAAGGACTTCAACACGAACGCCGCGTCCGCCCGGCACAGGTACTCGGACTCGAAGACCGACCACATCGTCTCGGCGTCGACCTCGCCGCCCTCACCCTCGGCCACCTGCTGGATGACCTGGCTGAACTCGATCTGCAGCCGGCGCGGCAGGTCCAGGTTGTGCTCGCTCTTCATGATGTAGGCGACGCCGCCCTTGCCGGACTGGCTGTTGACGCGGATCACCGCCTCATAGGAGCGCCCGACGTCCTTGGGGTCGATCGGCAGGTACGGAATGGCCCACGGCATCTGGCCGACCGGCTTGCCGGCCGCGTCCGCGGCTCGCTCCAGAGCGTCGAAGCCCTTCTTGATCGCGTCCTGGTGCGAGCCGGAGAACGAGGTGTAGACCAGGTCGCCGGCGTAGGGGTGCCGCTCGTGCACCGCGATCCGGTTGCAGTACTCGGCGGTCCGGCGGATCTCGTCGATGTCGGAGAAGTCGATCTCGGGATCGATGCCCTGGCTGTAGAGGTTGAGCCCGAGCGTGACCAGGTCGACGTTTCCTGAGCGTTCGCCGTTGCCGAACAGGCAACCCTCGATCCGATCGGCGCCGGCGAGCATCGCCAGCTCGGCGTCGGCCACCGCGGTGCCGCGGTCGTTGTGGGTGTGCACCGACAGCGCCACGTGCTCCCGGCGCGGCAGGTTGCGGCTCATCCACTCGACCTGGTCGGCGTAGACGTTGGGGGTGGAGCGCTCGACCGTGCACGGCAGGTTCAGCACGATCTCACGGCCGGTCTCGGGCTGCCAGACGTCCATCACGTGCGTGCAGATCTCCAGCGCGTAGTCCAGCTCGGTGTCCATGAAGATCTCGGGGGAGTACTCGTAGCCGAACTCGGTGGGCCCAGACCCGGACTGCAGGTAGTGCTCGGCGTGCTTCATCACCGACCGGGTGCCGTCCACGGCGATCGCGGTGCACTGCTCGCGACCGTCGCCCTCAAAGCCGAAGACCACCTCGCGGAACACCGGGGCGGCGGCGTTGTACAGGTGCACGGTGGCCCGGTGGGCGCCGACCAGTGACTGGACGGTTCGCTCGATCAGCTCGTCGCGGGCCTGGGTGAGCACCGAGATGGTGACGTCGTCGGGCACCCGCCGGGAATCGATGAGCTCGCGGACGAAGTCAAAGTCGGTCTGGCTGGCAGCCGGGAACCCGACCTCGATCTCCTTGTAGCCAAGCCGCACCAGCAGGTCGAACATGGCTCGCTTGCGGGCGGTGTTCATCGGGTCGATCAGCGCCTGGTTGCCGTCACGCAGATCGGTGGACAGCCAGCGAGGCGTGCGGGTCAGGGTGGCCGAGGGCCACTGCCGGTCCGGCAGGTCGACGGCGGGAAAGGGCCGGTAGCGGTGCGTCGGCATGGTCGTGGGTCGTTGGGCGCTGCGGCGAGCGGCAGCGGAGACAGGCGGGTGCATGACAGAACTCCTGAAGGGCGCGGGAAAGTGTGTGCGAATCGGTGGAGACGTCGGCACAGCACTTCGCCCCGCGACGAGGGGGCCGACTGGACGTGGCCCGCAGCCTCAGCTGCGCCGGCCTAACGTCCCAGTGCCTCGTCGCGGCCGCAAAGCAGGAGCAGCGCGCGCATGGTGAACCCAGCGTACCTGGCCGCGCTGTTATTCTGCTGGGCGTGGGCGCCGTTGATTTCGGTGCCCGGCTTCTCGCCTCCGCTTGCGAAATTCCGATCCGAAAGACGGCCGATTACCTGTGGAACTCGAGTCAAACGGGCTTAAAGCGCTCTACCGAAACCGGTTCGACAAGGAGTCAGAGCAGCGCCAGGAGACCTGGGACGTGCTGTGCAAGCACTTCTTCCAGCAGTGGGTGCCGGCCGACGCGGTCGTGCTCGACCTGGCTGCCGGGCACTGTGAGTTCATCAACAACATCAAGGCCGGCCGCCGGATCGCGGTCGACCTGAATCCCGACGTCAAGGTCCGGGCCGCCAGCGGCGTCCAGACGCACGTGCTGCGCTCCGATGACATGGTCGACATCGCCGAGCAGTCGATCGACGTGGTCTTCATCAGCAACTTCTTCGAGCACGTCTCGCGCGAGGTGATCCTGGCGACGCTGGTCGAGGTGCGCCGGGTGCTGCGCCCCGGTGGCCGGCTGCTGGTGCTGCAGCCCAACGTCCGCTACTGCGCGCGGGACTACTGGCAGTTCTTCGACCACATCACGCCGGTCGATGACCGCGCTCTCCTCGAGGCGTTCGCGGCCACCGGGTACGACGTGGTCAAGAACATCCCGCGGTTCCTGCCCTACACGACCAAGAGCCGGCTGCCGAACGGGCCGGCCCTGGTCAAGCTCTACCTGCGGGTGCCGCTGGCCTGGCGGGTGCTGGGCGCGCAGGCGTTCATGGTGGTGACCCCGAAGCAGGACTAGTCGCAGCCACGCAGCACCGCGGCTGCGCAGCCCCACAGCCACGCGGCTGAGGGCATCGGTGGCCGGGCGGCGCTCAGCAGCGCGCGCTGCCGGCGGCTGCCTTGACCCGGTAGATCTTGCGGCTGCCGAAGGCCGCTGACCGGACGAGCGGGCCGTTCGCGGCCAGCGCCCTGGCCATGGTCGGGGCGTCCAGCCTGACCGCCGGATTGTCGATGTCGGTCACGCCGTAGCGCTGGGCGACTTCGAGGATCTCGGCGAGTGACCCCGTGGGCAGCGCGACGGTGGCGACGCCGGTGGCCTGGTTGACCTCCCACGGCTGCCGGGTCATCAACACCACCGGACGGCCGAGGCAGCCGGCTTCGGCTCGCAGCGGCGCGGCCAGCGCGGCGGCCGCCCGGCCGATGTCGTTGTTGTGCTTGATGGTGGCTCGGGAGTGGTGGGCCACCGAGGTCAGCGGGTAACCGATCAGCGTGATGCAGCAGAGCGCCGTCAGGGCCGGGTTCAGCCGCAACCGGCTGAGTTGGACGACCGCCAGCACCAGCAGGATCGGCACGCCAGTGATCATCACCTTGACGATGGCGCCGCCTTCGGCGACCGCCGGCACGACCAGGGCGTCGAAGAGGAAGACCACGACCAGGAACCCGACCGGCACCAGCCGGTCCGAACGCAGCATCGACAGCAGGCCCAGCCGCGCGGGCTGCCGGTCGAGCCTGCGCAGCGCCATGCTGCCGATCAACAGCAGCACCAGCACCGAGACGATCGGCGACATCGCCGCGAACGCCGCCTCGAGCTGCAGGTCGATCAGGTGGCCGCGGATCTGGAAGAACCGGCCCAGGCCGCCGTCGAACAGCGCGGCCGGCGAGCGCTGGATCCGCGGGGCGAACAGGTCCTCGTAGTAGCTGATGAAAGGAAACGACGCCGAGGCCGGTGGGATCGGCGTGCCGAAGCGGGAGAGGTTGGTCAGCAAGTAGGGCGCCGACACCGCCAGGTAGCCGGCCAGCAGCAGTCCCGACCGCACGTGCCAGCGGCTGTGCTCGCGCCACAGCAGCGCGGCCACGCCGAGCACGAGACACAGCAGCAGGCCCTCGCTGCGCGACATCGCGGCCAGGCCGGCCAGGGCGCCGGCCACCGCCCACAGCGCGGTCCGGCGGCGGGCGTAGACGGCGGCCGCCATCGCCGGCAATGCGAACGCCCCCAGGTAGACCGCGCTCTCGGCCTGCATGGCGTAGGCCGACACCACCGGCTGCACCAGCGCCGCCGCCGCGCTGACCGCCGGCGCCCATGGCACGTCGCTCAGCGACCGGGCCAGGGCATAGGCGCCGGCGCACATCAGCACGACCAGCGCGACGTTGAGCTCAAGCGCTGCGGGCAGGCCCGGCCGATAGCGAAGGACCAGGGCGATCAGCTGGGACGGCAGCGGCAGCCAGTAGTCGAAGGCGTAGTGGCGCAGCGGG